>CACIHL010000010.1 GCA_902586395.1 uncultured Pelagibacteraceae bacterium
GTTGCTAGTTTATATAATAGAGAAAAACTTAAAGAAGTTATAAAAAAAATAACAAAAGATGTTTTTATTCCAATAACAGTTGGTGGTGGAATTAGAACTTTTAAAGATGCTGTTGACCTTTTTTTGTCTGGAGCAGATAAAATTGCAATTAATTCAGCAGCAATTATCAGTCCAAATATAATTAAAAAACTAGCACTAAGTTTTGGTAGTCAGTCAATAGTTTCATCAATTCAGGCAAAAAAAATATCTAAAGGGAAATGGACAGCTTATTACGAGTCGGCTAGGGAAGATTCCAATATGGATGTAATTGAATGGGCGAAAAAATGTCAAGACCTTGGGGCCGGTGAGATATTAATAACATCTGTCGATCAGGATGGCACAGAAAAAGGTTATGATTTAGAGCTGGCTAAAGAAATATCCAAAAATATTTCTGTTCCAATAATTTTTTCAGGGGGTTACGGTAATTTCAGTGATTTAATTAGCCTTAATAAAATACAAAATATAGATGCTTTTTGTATCGGCACATCTTTACATAAAAATCTATCAAAAATAAAAGGCATTAAATCTCAGGCAAAAAAAAAAAATATATTAATAAGATGAAAAAAATTGTAGTCGTTGATATCGGTATTAGCAACATTTTAAGTATAAAAAATGCACTTGAATTTTGTGGTGCTGAAGTTTTAGTTACCAACAAAAAAAAGATTATTGAAAATTCCAAAAAGATAATTTTACCAGGAGTCGGAGCCTTTCAAAAGGGGATTTCAAATATAAATAAGTTAAAATTAAGAAAAACTCTAATTAATCATTGCAAAGATGATAATAAATCTTTTCTTGGAATATGTCTTGGTATGCAGCTACTATTTGAAAAGAGTTACGAAAACGGAAATCATAATGGCCTTGGCATTATAAAAGGATCAATTAAAAAATTGCCAAAGAAAGAAAAAAATTTAAAACTACCTCATATTGGATGGAACAAAGTTTTATTTAACAAAACCTCAAACTTTCCGCTATTTAAAAATATTAAAAATTTATCACATTTTTATTTTGTGCACTCTTATTATGCTTGTAATACAAATAATAATAATGTTATAGGAACTACTAAATTTGGAAAATTAAATTTCCCATCTATTATCGCAAAAGATAATATTTTTGGAATACAATTTCATGCCGAAAAAAGTTCTCGAAATGGAATTGAAATGTTAAGAAATTTTATAAAAATTTAATTGTATTTTATGAAAAAAAGAATTTACGTGATGTTTGAAGTTAAGAGAAGAGAGCTTGAAGCAAGATTATTATTTGCTTTGATTGCTTCTTCCAAGGGATATTCAGTAGTAATTGCTAATAAGGCCGATATCTGGGCTAGAAGATATCTTCTTCGTCCTGGAATAGTGATTTTCAAAAGTTTAGGACCTGGAAATATAAACATGGCAAATGATATTATAGAAGCAGGCCATGAAATAGTTGCCTGGGACGAGGAAAGTTTAGTAACACCATATAAAATAAACTATTTTATAAAGAGAAGAATTTCGAGAGAATGTCTAAAAAAAGCAAAATACTTTTTTTCTTGGGGAGAAATAGAACACGAATACTTGACCAAAGAATTTAGCGAATATAAAGAAAAACTTTTTAAAACCGGGAACTCTCGAATCGACCTTTTTAGAAATAATAATATAAAAATTTTTGATGATGAAGCGAATGAACTAAAAAATAAGTACGGAGAATTTTGTTTATTACTTGGTAATTTTGGTAAAGCAAACAATGCATATTTAAAAAATTTTGAAGATTTTGCAAACACTCTTATAAAAGAGGGTACGTTAAAAAAAGACACAAAAGATTTTCTATATGTAAAAAATTCAGGTATAACACAAGCTAAAGTTTTTAATGAGTTTCCAAATATAATTGAAAAATTTTCGAAAAATTTTCCAAACAAAAAGATGATTATAAGGCCTCACCCTGTAGAAAATGTTGAGCCATATAAAAAAATGTGTAAAAACTTTAAAAATATTATTGTCGTTTCTGATGATCGTAATGTGATTTCTTGGATAAATGCTGCAGATTTTTCTATCTCAAGTAATTGTACCACAAGTACAGAGTCTTATTTATCAAAAAAATTATCTATAAATTTTTGGCCATTTGACGATCAAGATGAAGCACAGATGTATCTACCAACCCAAGTTTCTTTACAAGCAAAGAGTACAGATGAATTAATGCAAGTAATTAAAAAATTATATACTGAAAATGATTTTAAAATATCCAAATATTTGAATACAGAAAATATTAATAAAGAATTAAAAAGAGCATTTTATAATTTTGAACCAAATGTTTGTTCCACAAGTGAAATTCTTAAGCGATTAGAAAAAATTGAAATAAAAAATTCTAGAAAAGACACCGAGATTAGTTTCTTTCTCTTTTATTATTATTCTTTAAGATCTATTATAAAAAAATTAATTTTTCCATTTTTATATTTATTTAGAAGTAAAGAGTCGAAAAAATGGGCACATTATGTGAGGAATAAAAATAAAGGAATTAACTATGAAGAAGTCAAAAAAAAGTTTTTATTTTTAAATAACGCTAACAAAATGCAACCAAACGATTTTAAAGTTAAAGAAATTATTCCAAGAATATTCAAAATTGAAAATATTAGATGAAAAAACAAAAAACTATTGCATTAATTGCTGCTCGAAAAGGATCGAAAGGTGTAAAAAATAAAAATTTAATTAAATTTGGTAAAAAAAACATTGTAAACTTAGCGGTTTTAATAGGTTTGAAAACAAGTTTAATAGACAAAGTACTTTTGTCATCTGATGATGATAAAATATTAGAATCAGTAAAAAAAAACAAAAATCTAATTAAAATTAAAAGACCATTAAAATTAGCCAAAGATAATTCACCTATGTTACCTGTTATTAAGCATGCAATATTCTATTTTGAAAAAAAATTTGACGAAAAAGTTTCTTCGATTGTCATCTTAGATCCCACTTCAATTTTTAGATTAAAAAAAGATATTGATAAAGCAATTAAAATTTTTAAAAAAAAAAGATTAGATCTTCTTGTATCAACTCATGAAGCTGAACATAACCCTTATTTTAGTATTGTTGAGAGATACGGAAAGTTTTATTCTTTATCAAAAGGTTTGAATTTGAATATTGGCTCAAGACAGACTGCAAAAAAAGTATATAACATCAATACTGTTGTTTGGATTTACTCAAGAAAAGCTATTATTAAAGAGGGTCAAAGAATTCCAAAAAAAACAAGCATTATGAATATACCAATAGAGAGGACTCTTGAAATAAATACTAAAAAGGATTTAATTGAAATAAAAAAAATATTAAAAAATGGGCAAAAAATTTAATTATAAAGACGTATTTTCCTTAAAAAATAAAAAAATAGTTATATTGGGTGGATCTGGAAAAATGGGTATTAACTTTTCAAAGATTTTATCTTCTGCAGGGGCCAAAATAATTTTAGGTGATATTAAAAGAGCAGTTAATAAACCAAAAATACAATACAGTTATTGCGATGTTTCAAGTGAAACAAGCATGAAATCTTTTTTTGAAAAAACATTTAAACAAGAAAAAAAAATACATACTCTAATATATAATGTTTATTCAAAACCAAAGGACTATTATAAAAAGTTCGAAGATTATGATGATAAAGTTTGGGAAAAAGTTATGCAATCTAACTTGTCAGGAGCGTACAAAGCCTCAAAAAAGATGATAAGTCATTTTAAAAAAAAAAAAATTTCTGGTAATATAATTTTTGTTCTATCAACTTATGGATTAGTAGGTCCTGATTTTTCAATTTATAAAGATTTATCATCCAAAAAAAATATTTACGGAGGTAAATTTTCTTTAACAACACCAGCATCATATACAACATCTAAAAGTGGTTTATTGGGATTGGCAAAATATCTTTCAACCTCGTTTGGAAAAGATAAGATTAGGGTGAATTGTTTAACACCAGGTGGGGTTTATGACGGTCAAGAAAAAAAATTTGTTAAAAATTATTCTCATAAAGTTCCATTAGGGCGAATGGCAAAGTGGGATGAATACAATGGTGCAATTTTATTTTTATCAAGTGATGCATCCAGCTACATGACAGGTTCAAATTTAATTGTAGATGGTGGATGGACAGCATGGTAAATAGAAAAAAACCTAAAGTAGTAATAGTAACTGGTACAAGCTCTGGTTTAGGCAAATCAATAGTTGAAAAGCTTTCAAAATTGAATTTTTTGGTGATTGCCTGCTCAAGAAAAAAAGGCTCTGTGTCTTTTAAGAAAAAAAACATTTTTTTTTTTAAGGTAAACGTAATGAACGAAAAACAAATTAAAAAATTAACAAACATAATATTCAAAAAATTTGGAAGAATTGACGTTTTAATAAATAATGCAGGAATAGCGTTTAATTCAAAACTTGAAGACATTAATTTAAAAAAAATGGACAACTTATTTAAAACAAATTTATATGCACCTTTTATATTTATAAAATATTGTTTACCGATTATGAAAAAACAGAATTATGGAAGAATAATTAACATTTCATCAGGTGGATCTGTTAATTGTGCGAAAAATTATTCTGCTTATAGTGCGAGCAAAGCTGCGCTCAATACTGTTGCAAAATCACTCAAAAATGAATTAGATAAATATGATATTAAGATTAATACTTTAAGCCCTGGGCCTATAAAAACGAAAATGTTTCCAAAAAATAAACTTTCCCCAAAATTAAGCTTACCAACCTTAGAATATTTAATAAACATTGATAAGAATGGACCTTCTGGAAACTTTTTTTGGTTTAAGAAAAAGATCAATATAATCCCTTCTCTTAAGATTGATTGGAGTAAACCAAAAATTTAATGATAGTTTCATCCTACAAATATTTTGAAAAAATTAGAAAACTTAAAATAAATGATTATTTAAAAGCTGAGTTCATTTCTGATCTATGTAGAATTAATACATTAACTATGATTAAAATTGCTGGATCTGGCCATATTGGAACTAGCATGAGTGCAATGGATCTTTTTGTTTGGATTAAACATTTTAAATATCACAATAAGTTAAAAAATTTAAAATCGAAAAATAGAAATATTTTTTTTTCATCTAAAGGGCACGATGTTCCAGCTTTATATAGTGTTTTATATTCTTTAGGTGTTTTAAAATTGAATGATATTTTAAAGTTGAGAAAAATAGATGGTTTGGATGGCCATCCCGATTTATCAATCAAAGGAATAGAAGCAAATACAGGATCTTTAGGAATGGGAATTTCAAAGGCAAAAGGGATGTGTTGGGCAAAAAATAAATTAGGCCATAAGGGTAGCGTCGTAGTTTTGACTGGAGACGGAGAGTTTCAAGAGGGACAAATCTTCGAGTCGTTGCAAACTACCAGTCATCAAAATATTAATAATTTAATCGTTATTATAGATCATAATAAAATTCAAAGCAGTCAGTATGTTAAGAGTATAATTGATTTAAGAGATTTAAAAAGAAAGGTAGAAGCTTTTGGCTGGCATGTTGAAAGATGTGATGGTCACTCATTTAGTAAAATTGATCAGGTCTTTAAAAAGTTTGAAAAAGTTAAGAACAAACCGAAGCTGTTAATAGCAGATACTATAAAAGGCAAAGGTTTGAACAAGATAGAACATACAAAAGTTATGAAAAAAAATAAGTTTTATAACTGGCACTCTGGGGCTCCTTCAGACAAAGAATATAATGAAATGATTAAAGAAATTATTTCTAGAATAAAAAAAAAAATCAGTAAAAATAGACTTAATTTTGATCCATTTGAAAAAATAGAAAAAAATAAACTAATTAAAAGTTATAAGTCTCTGGACATTCATTAAATTAAACTATTATGCAATCAGAAAAAAAAAACTGGATAACAAATTCTTTAACAGAAAGTTTAATTAAATTTTCAAAAAAAAATAAAAACATAGTAGTTTTGGATGCTGATCTCTCAGATGATTTAAATTTAAAAAAATTTGCAAAAATCTTCCCAAATAGATTTATTCAAAATGGAATTGCTGAACAAGATATGGTTTCCATGGCAGGCGGTATTGCTCTTCAGGGTATGCTACCAGTTGTTAATTCTTTTGCATCTTTTTTAACAGCTAGAGCAAATGAACAAATTTATAATAACGCCACTGAAAATACCAAAATAATATATTTAAATCTTTATGCTGGATTGCTTCCAGCTGGAGCTGGCAAATCTCATCAAAGCTTGAGAGATATTTCATTATTGAATTCAATACCTAATTTTAGAATATTTCATCCTTTGAACTATATAGAGGTTGATCAAGTGCTTAAGCACTGCATTTTTAATGAAAAAAAAAACTGTGCAATCCGATTATCAATCGGACCTCCAACAAAAGAGATATTGAAACTAAAGAATCGAATAAATTTTAAACCTGGAATAGGTCAAGAAATTACTAAGGGAAAAAAGGTTGTAATCTTTTCTTATGGCCAGTACGTTTTAAATGAAATTTTGAAAACAGTTGAAATCTTAAAGATTAAAAATATATTTCCCACGGTAGTTAATATGTCAACTATAAATTTTTTCAGCACAAAGTGGTTAAAAAAAATCGTAAATAAACATGACTATATTTTTACAATCGATGATCATAGTATTTCAGGAGGCTTAGGAGACAATATTTTAAATGAGCTTAACAAACAAAAAATAATTAAAAATAAAAATTTTTCTAAAATTGGAATTGAGACTTTTCCTGAGTGTGGAACTGTTGAAGAAGTACTGAAGTATCATAAATTAGATTCAAAATCATTATACAAAACATTGATAAGTAAAATTAAAAATAATAGATGAAAATAAAAATTGGAAATCGTATAATCTCAGAAAATTCAAAACCTTTAATAGTCGCAGAGATAGGAATAAATCATTTTGGTTCATTAAAAAAAGCTAAAAGAATGGTTGATCAAATTAAAGATGCAGGAGCAGAAGCAGCAAAGGTTCAAATTCATATGCCAGATGAAGAAATGTCTGAAGAGGCAAAAAGTATTAAACCCGGTAACTCTAATTTGAGTATTTATGAAGTAATCAAAAAAAACTCTCTTAATTTAGAGGAAGAATTAAAATTAAAAAAATATATTGAAAAAAAAGGCTTAATTTATTTAGCAACACCATTCTCATTTAAAGCAGCTAGATGGCTTCAAAAAAATAAAGTTAAGGTATTTAAAATCGGTTCTGGAGAGTGTAATAATTATCCTCTTATTAAATTAATATCCTCATTTAAAAAACCTATGATAGTAAGCACAGGCATGAATAAATTACAAAATGTTAAAAAAACTTTTTCTATTTTAAAAAGAAATAAAATTCCCCATGCATTTCTCCATTGTGTGAACCTTTACCCTACTAACTTTAAACTAGTTAGAATGGGAAGAATGACGAAATTTAAAAAGATATTTAAACAGTCAGTCATAGGCTATTCAGATCATACGGAAGGTGTAGATGTGGCTAAAATTTCTATGGTATTAGGTGCAAAAATTATTGAAAAGCATTTCACCTTAAATAAAAAAGTAAAAGGTCCAGATATTTCATGCTCAATGGACAAAAGGGAATTAAAAAACTTAATACAGTTCTCCAATAAAATGACGATGATATTTCAAAAAAAAGATGATTTATTGAAAGAAGAAAACGTGACAAGAAATTTTGCATTCCACTCTGTTGTTTCAAATAAAGATATTTTGAAAGGTGAAAAATTCGATAAAAACAATTTGACAGTAAAAAGACCTGGTATTGGGTATTTTCCAGCTAGTAAAATTACAAATTTGTTTGGTAAAAAAGCAAAAAGGTTTATAAAAAAAAACAGATTAATAAAAAAAAAAGATGTCTAAAAAAAAAATTGTTTTTGTAACAAGCACCAGAGCAGATTACGGTAAACTTAAGTCAATAATATTAAAGTTACAAAAGAACAAGAATCTCAAAACAAAAATTTTTGTAACAGGAATGCACAATATG
This sequence comes from uncultured Pelagibacteraceae bacterium, assembly GCA_902586395.1. Classification (GTDB taxonomy): domain Bacteria; phylum Pseudomonadota; class Alphaproteobacteria; order Pelagibacterales; family Pelagibacteraceae; genus Pelagibacter. The sequence goes on from CACIHL010000010.1 coordinate 7,965, forward strand.
CAAAATTATGGAAGGACAATCGGTGAGATAAAAAAAGATAAAATCAAAAATTTATCTATTTTTAAAAACCAAGGTAATGCAACCTCAATGAATAAGATACTAATTAATACATTAAAGGGCTTTACGGACTTTTTAGAGAAAAACAAACCAGACCTTGTAATTGTTCATGGTGATAGGGTTGAGCCTTTAGCGTGTGCGATGGCATCAGTTTTAAGGAATGTTAAAATTGCACACGTAGAAGGGGGAGAAGTAAGTGGAACAGTTGATGAAATTTTGAGACACGCTATTTCAAAACTTTCACATATCCATTTTGTATCTAATAAAATAGCAAAAAACCGCTTGTTACAAATGGGAGAAAACAAAAACAATATTTTTGTGGTTGGGTCACCAGATGTAGATCTAATCCTTAAAAAAGATCTTCCAAAATTAACTGAGGTAAAAGATAGATATGGAATTTCTTTCCAGAAATACTCTATTAGCATTCTTCATCCTGTTACTACAGATATATCTAATCTCAAAGAAGAGGCTCAAATTTATTTTCAGGCTCTCAAAGAAAGTAAAAAGAAATTTATAGTTACTTATCCTAATAATGATCTTGGTTCAGATATAATTTTAAATGAAATTAAAAAAATAAGCTCAAATGATAATTTTACAGTAATTCCTTCTTTAAGATTCGAATATTTTTTAACATTATTAAAAAATTCATCTTTTATAATCGGTAATTCAAGCTGTGGGATTATGGAGGCCCCATACTATGGAGTTCCTACAATAAATATAGGAGATAGACAAAAAAATAGATTAAACTCGAATAGGTTGATTAATATCGAATTTAAAAAAAAAATAATTCTTAAAGCTATAAATTTTGTTAAGAATAATAAAGTTACAAAAAATAATTTTTTTGGTATTGGAAAAGCTGCTCAAAAAATTGATAAAATCATTACATCAAAAAAATTCTGGAATATTAAATTACAAAAAAATTTTATAGATTTTGTTAAGTAAAAATGAACAAAAAAAATATTAAAAAATATTTAAATTTCCTTGGAGTTTCAAAAAATTATAAATCAAAAAAAATTAATTGTGAAATATGTGGCAACAAAAAAAGTAAAATTATTACCTCAAAAATTTCTTGGGGAAAAAATAAATTTGGTATATTACCAGTTTGCTGTTGTGAAAGATGTGGTTTCTTATTTCAAAATCCTAGATTTGGGAGGGAATTTTACGAAAAATTTTATTCTGAGTATTATAGAAAAAAAATTTATAAAAATTTAGTCCCTTCAAAAGATTTTCTAAAAGATCAAGAGAGTAGAGGTGTTAAGATTTTTAATTTCATACAGAAATATTTAAAAAAAAAGAGGGGCAAAATGTTAGATGTAGGATGCTCAGTTGGTTTAATGTTTAAACCTTTTATCAAAAAAGGTTGGATATGTGAGGGAAATGATCCAGACTATCATTATGTGAAATATGGAGTTGAAAAATATAATTTACCTGTAAAATTTCTTCAGGCAGAAAAAATGAAACTAAAAAAAAAATATTTTGACTTAATTCTTATAGCTGGCTCCTTAGAACACTGCTATGATCCTAATAAAGTTTTGTCATTATGTGCTAAGGCATCTAAAAAAGACTCTATTTTAATTTTAGAAGCAAGAGGAGAGCCTAGAAGTACGATGAAAGCATATTTTAACCACAATCATCACAGATACTTTACTTTGAACTCACTAGAACTAATTATGATTAAACACGGTTGGAAACCTTTCCTAAGCACTATGTATCCTATATCAGGACCGACACGTGAAGGTGGAATTTGGTGTCTAGGTAAGTTTGAGGGAAAAAGTATTTCCAAAAATTTTCAAAGTTTAATTAAAAATGGAAAACATGAAACTTATGAAAGTATTATACATAAATTTAAGTATTACGATAATATCAATAAGAATTTAAATCCTGATAGAGGGGATTACAGAAATAAATAATTAAATGAAAAAAAAAAGATTTTTCGCGGGTGAAAACATCAAGACAGAAAATGCTAATTGGTCATTTAAAGGATCTGTACCCAAAAATTTTGACAAACATATTGTAAAATCCGTTCCTCTTTATGAATGGTCCCATGAGTTAGGGCTGAAGGTATCTGATTTTTTTCTTCCAAATAACTCATTAGTCTACGATATAGGCTGTTCAACTGGTTCATTTATTAAAAATTTAGCAGATAGACATAAAAATAAAAGTTTAAAAATTTATGGTATTGATGAAATAAAACAAATGGTAGAAATTTCAAAAAAAAAAAATAAAAAAAATAAAAACGTAAAAATTTTACAAGAAAATTTAATTAATTTTAAACTAAAAAAATCAAATTTAATTTCATCCTTTTATACGATACAATTCATCCATCCCTCAAAAAGACAAAAATTATTTAATCATATATATCAAAGTCTTGAGTGGGGAGGTGCATTTATTTTCTTTGAAAAAGTAAGAGGTCCCGATGCAAGATTTCAAGACATGATAAGTCAAATTTACCAAGAATATAAGATAGACCAAGGGTACTCTTCAGAAGAAATAATTGCAAAATCAAGAAGCCTAAAAGGTGTTTTGGAACCATTTACCAGCAAAGCTAACAATCAGTATTTAACTAGAGCTGGTTTTAAAGATGTTTACAGTATTATGAAATTTTTATGCTTTGAAGGATGGGTGGCAATAAAATAATTAATGAAATTTAAATTTCTTTAATTGCTTAGCTATAGATAAAGCTTTCTTTTTTAAGTCTTTCGTAGATGAATTATTTTCTATTATAATATCCGCAGTACCAGTATAAAATTTTATGTCTTTTCCGACAACGTTTCTTTTATTTTTATAAACCTTCTTATAATCTCTTTTAAAAAGTATTTCTTTTTTAACACTTAGTAAAATTTCCATATAATTCTTAAACATTTTTTTATTTTTTAATCTAAATTTTTTAGATGTTAAATTTGCTGAAACAAAAACATTAATTTTTTGTTGATCTAAACTTTTTACAAAGTTTATAATTCTAATTGCGTTTATGTCACGATCTTTTAAAGAGAAACCAAGATCATTATTCATAAGACTCCTAAAATGATCGCCATCTAAATGATAAAAATTATTAATTTTTTTTTTTATCTCTTTCAGAACTAATTTTGCAAATGTAGTCTTTCCACTTCCAGATAAACCTGTGAACCATATAATCATAAAAACTTGCTTTGCTTAAGGTACTTTGATATTTCCTTTGAGATATATAAGTTACCTTTAATATTAAGATGTCCTCCATATCTATCATCAAAATAAAAATCTTCGAAATTATCTGGCATTTTTTCACTTAAATCCAAAACGTTTATATTTTTTTTTAATTGATTGAAAAAATTTTTATAAAACATTGCAGTGCTTCTTTCCTTTATATCATAAATTTGGGGGGAAATTACTAATATAAAAATTTTTCCTTTTTTTTCTACATCTATTTGAAATTTTCGTATAATTTTTTTTAATAATGTTGAACAATAATTATTGTTGTATAGTTTATGACTTTCTTTGATATTAGAATTTATTATCGCCCCTAAACTTTTATTATAAAAATAATCGGAACTTTTGATACTGAAAATTTTAAGGATTTTAAATAAAGACAATGAGAAAAAAATTTTAGAATATTTTTTAAAATTTTTAAAAAAGGTAATAATAAAAAAGTTTTCAAATACGTTCTCTTTAAAACGGTGATTAAACATAAAATCTTTTTTCATTAATAATTTTATTACCGCATTGATTTTTTTAATTTTATAATTTTTTTGAATTGGGTTTTTTTTAAAGACTATTTTTTTTTCTTTTAGTTCAAAATAAGGCTTAAAACTGTAAATATTTCCAAACTCTGAAAAGTGTCTCCATCCAGAAATAACTCTTGTTATTGTTTCTGGAACAACATTTACGATTATTATTTTAGAATTTATTTTTTTTTCAAATTTTTTGTACTTAAAATAAGATTGATCTATACCAAAATTTCCAACGCCATAATTAAAAACTTGAGATTTAATTTTCTTCTCCAAAAAACTCTCCCAGGTTTGACTGTCTTTCACATATCTACAAAAGGCAAATGAGTCGCCAAAAACAGAAATTTTAGCGTTAGAAGACTTTATTGCTCCTCTATATCCTCCAGAGTTTATTATGAACTTATTTTTTTGATCGTCTTTTAAAATTTCATAACCAGAACTTTTTGGTTTTCTATCCCATCCACAATACTTATCAAAAGTATTAACATAGAATTTATTTAATTTCTTTTCGTCAAATTTTGGATAATAACTTTCTTTAGTTAAGATCCATTGAAAATCACTCTTAAATATCTTTACAGCAAATCTTATTATAAATTCAATTAAAAAAATTACAAAAAATAATTTAAAAAAAAAATACATCTTTTAATATTTAAAATAATCTTTTTTGATTGTTCTAGAAAGTCCTTCTTCAAATTTTGTAAATTTAAATGCTTTAAAAAGTTTTTTAATTAAAGAGTTATTTCCGTGTGTTTTAAACATATCTCCCCTTTGCATTGGTTTAAGAAGAATTTTTGCTCTTAATCCAATTTTTTTTTCACACATCTTTAAAAGTTTTAAAATATTGATTTCTTTTCCATTACAAATATTAAGAATATTGAACTTTTTTACTTTATTAAAATTTACAACTAAATTTTTAATTATATCTGAAACATCCCCAACGTAAGTGAAGTCTCTTAAATTTTTTCCATTATTATAAACTTCAATTATATTTCCTTTTTTTATTTTATCTAAAATTTTTGGTATGTACATATCTGGTCTACCATAAGGTCCATAAACTGTAAAAAGTCTTAATCCAATAGAATCAATTTTAAAATTTTTTCTGTAAACGTCAGAAATTCTTTCATTCAATAGTTTCGTTTGCCCGTAAAAGTTAAGAGGGCTTAATTTCATATTTTCCTTAAATGGGAAATCTTTACAATCACCATATACAGAGCTTGATGATGCATATATTAGGCGCTTTATTTTCAAAGTTTTCATGATCTCCATTAAATTAACAAAACCAGTTATATTTGAGTCTATATATTTTTGTGGATTTTCAAAAGAATATCTGACGCCTGCTTGTGCCGCGAGGTTAATAATTAAAAATGGTTGAAACTTTTTTATTATTTTAAATAACTTTTTCTTATTTTTAATATCGATTTTTGAAAAAAAAAAATTTTTTCTTTTTTTTAAAAGATTAAATCTCTCTTTTTTTAAATTTGGGTCATAATAACTATTGTTATTATCTATACCAATTAATCTAAAATTATTATCTAGAAGTTTATTTGCTACATGATATCCAATAAAACCATTACATCCGGTAATTAAAATTGTCTTTTTATTATTTTTCATGTTCTATTAATCAACTTTTCAAGTTTTTATCGATGTAGTCTATTTCATATTGTGACAAATTATCTTTATATTTATACAAGTTTTTTAAAGTATGATCTAAATCAAAATTGTGCTGTGCTTTTTTTTCTAGATTTAACTTCTCACATAACTTTGTTGATTCACTTTGAAAATTGGAAAAAAAGTTTTCAAAATCAATTTTTATAACTTTAGAATGTTCTTCGCTATTAACAAATTTCATAATATTTTTATACCATTTAACAAAAATTTCCACATCATGACTAGGATAACTTAAAGAATTTCTTCTCTTCATGCTCCAAAATATTGCTTTGGGATTTCTATTAACTAATATAATTTTTCTGTTAGCACCGTAGTATTTTGTTGAGGTTATGGGTTTCCAGTAATTACCGCCTTGTTCAATTACCACATTTTTTTTCCCATCAAAATTTGGATTGAACCTTACAATATTTAACAAAAACTTATTAGCTTCTTGTAAAAATTCGTCTGAACTGACAGGTGTAATCATATTTAATAAGTCAATATTTCTTGCATTTTTTCTTAATATAAATCTAAAAAAATAAAATTTGAGTTTTTGATAAAAATTTAAATTATCTAAAAAAAACTGTGGTGACCCATTATAATTTGTTTTTGCTATTGATTTTATAAAATCATTAGAAAGTTTTATGATTTCTTTTTTATAAATTTTAAACTTTTTATTATAATTTGAATAATAAATAGTCCTTATAAATTTTTGAAATTCGTAAATTGAATTTGAGGATTTATTAATACTAAAATTTTCATATAAATTATTATATAAGTCATCAATCCCATTTGGGTCGTTTACAATTCTAAATTCGGCACCTTTAAATGGTGCAATGCAATCTTCTCTACTTGATAAATAATCATGTATTGCTCCAGCACCACTATTTCCAGAACCAAGAACGATATATATATTCATAATTTTTATATTGATCTATTAATATAATGACAATATTAAGACAAATTAAGCTTATATAATTCTTTAATAATGAAATTTTTCTCAAAAGCAAAGAACTTAATATCTTTAAAAAAATTAAGTTTGAAAAATTCTCAAATACCTAAATTTTTAAAATTTTCTGTTAAAGAACTTGAAAAAAATCGAGATCAAGTCCTAAAAATTATTAATTCGAACTTAGGGAAAAAAATTTCTATAAGATCATCCTTTTTTCTTGAGGACAGTGATAAATCATCAATGGCAGGTGAGTTCGAAGGTTTTAATAATGTCAATAACATAGATAAGTTAGTAAATAAGTGTATAAATAATTTAATACTTCAATATAAAAAAAAAACTAATAACCCCAACTACATTGAAAATAGTGAAATTTTATTTCAAAATTATATTTCAAACTCAAAATTAAGTGGAGTTGTTACTAATTATTCAATTAAAGATGGTTCACCATACTATGTAATTAATTACGATGATACATCAAATTTAACAAATACTGTTACATCAGGTGGTGAAAATAGTGGAAGAGCAATAAATATATTCAGGAATAATCATTATGGTTTAAGATCAAAAAATTTCAAAAAGGTTTTAAAATCAATTAAAGAAATTGAAAATAAAATAGGAAATTTACCTATAGATGTAGAGTTTGCGATCGATAATAAGGACTATGTAAATATTTTTCAGATAAGACCAATTCCCACAAAAAAAAAATGGAAAGAATTTAATATTAAAAAGTTATCGCTCCTGATTTACAAAAATCAAAAAAAATTAATTAGTATTCATAAAAAAAATAAATTGTTCGGAAATGAAATGATATTTGGTTTGATGCCTGATTGGAACCCTGTGGAAATGATTGGCTATCAACCGAATGCACTTTCTTATTCTCTTTACGAAACATTAATTACTAATGATGCATGGAATAAGTCCCGTACCGTCATGGGTTATAAAAACGTTAATAGGCCACTAATGTACAAGATTTCAGGAAAACCATTTATTGATGCAAGATTAAGTTTTTATTCTTTTATTCCTAAAAATATTCCGAAAGTTTTGGCAAAAAAACTTGTAAATTTTTGGTCGAAGAAATTAATCAACAAATCTTACCTTCATGACAAAATTGAATTTGAAATTGCAGATGGAAGTTTTGATTCTAGTACCAGCCACAAAATCGAATCTCAATATAACTTTTTAAATTATAATGAAAAAAAATTTTATAAAAAAGAATTAAGAGATTTTACACACCTCAAAATTAAAAATTTCAAAGTTGATTTTGATAATTTAAATAAGAAATTAATTTTTTTAGAGAATAAAAGAATTGAATTTGTAAATAAAATAAAAAATCATAATAAATTTTTGAATTATGAAAACATAAAAAAAGAAATTAACAATTTAAAAAGATTCGGAATTATTCCATTTTCAATTTATGCAAGATATGCTTTTATTGGAAAAAAATTTTTAATTTCACTAAAAAAAAATAAGATTATAAAAGATCGAACATATTTAAAGCTAATAAACTCAGTTGATACTATAGCAACAGAGTATATAAGAATGAAAAATAAATCAAAATATTCAAAAAAATTTAAAAAAAAGTTTGATGATTATTTTTATCATTTAAGACCAGGCACATATGATATCAATACCAATAGATATAAAAGTGGATTAAAATTAAGAAAAATAAAAAACCTTGAAAGAATTTTAAGTTTTGATGAGGCTTTAAGTATAATCTCAAATACAGAAAAAAAAAGAATTAACAATTTTTTGAAAAAAAATGATTTCAATTTCAATTATGTGCATTTATTGAAATTTTGTGTAAGTGCAATAAAATTAAGAGAAAACTCAAAGTTTATTTTCACAAGGACTTTGAGTGACATACTGGAAAGTATGCGATTATTTTCAAAAAAAAGAGGTTTAAGTTTTAAAAAAGATAGCAAATATTGTGGTTTAACAAATTTTTTAAAAGTAAATAGGGATTTCAAGAAAGGGTACTCTGATAATATGAACTCTATCTTTGAACTAAATCAAATTATTAAAGTTCCTTTTTTAATTACTAATAAAAATGATCTTTTCATAGCTTCAAATTTACTCACAAAACCAAATTTTATCACAAAAAAAGTAATTAGAGGTGATACAAAGCATTTAGTAAAAGAAAAAGATAAAATAAATTTAAAAAATAAAATTGTATTAATTGAAAATGCTGATCCAGGATTTGATTGGATTTTTTCATATAATATATTAGGTTTAATAACTAAATATGGAGGTGTAAATTCTCATATGTCCATTAGATGTGAAGAAATGAATATAGCTGCAGTGATAGGTATAGGTAATGAAAACTTTGAGAAAATTAAAGACAACAATAAGGTTATTTTAAATTGCAAGAATGAACAAGTCTCAATTATTTCATGATTATATTTATCTCATCTAATGTAAAAAAGCATTTTAATACATATGTTGATTTTTTAGATTACAACTGGATTAAATATTTTGAAAAGAAAAATTACAATTTTCATATAATACCAAACTCAAAAAAAAATTTTCTTAAAATTTCAAAAAAAATAAAACCAAATTTAATTATACTTGCGGGTGGTAATGATCTTTTCCGTAATAATAAATACGTAAAAAATAGGCTTAAAGTAGAAAAAGATTTAATCAATTACGGCATATCAAAAAAAATTCCAATTCTTGGAGTTTGTAGAGGCATGCAACTAATTAATCATTTCTTTGAAGGAAAAATATCTAAAGTAAAAGGTCATATGAGGAAAAAAAATAGAATCATATTCAAACAAAAAATATTTTCCAAAAAATATATTGATATTACCTCCTATCATAATTACGGAATTAAAAAAAAGGATATGGCGTCGAAATTTGATGCCCTAGCCACAGACAAAAATGAAAATATAGAAATGTTTAAACATAAAAAATTAAACATACTTGGTGTAATGTGGCATCCAGAAAGAGAAAAAAGTAATCTAATTGACTTAATCTTTAAAAAACTAATAAAATAAAATGAAAGTTATAATATTATGTGCTGGATTAGGTTCGAGAACTGGCCTGGATTATCCCAAAAGTCTTTTCAAATTTAATGATCAAGAATGTTTGATTGAAAAAAATATTAAAACTATAAAGAAAATGGGTGTCAAAAATAAAGATATTATTTTTGCAACTGGATTTAAGCATAATATGATTAAGAATTACACTTACAATAAATTTAGTTATATTAAGAATAGTTCATATTCATCAACTAATATGGTTTATACTCTTTTAAACACTATGAATAAGATACAAAATCAAGATGTTATCGTTATTTACGCAGATATTATATTTGATCTAAATTGCTTAAAATCAGTCTTTAAATCTAAATTTAAAATTACAACTCTTGTAGATAAAGAATGGTTAAATAAATGGAGATTAAAAAAAAATTTTAATCAGGATTTAGAGGAGTTAGTAATCAAAAAAAATAAAATTATAAAAATTGGAAAAAAAACGAGAAAAATTAATAAAATTGATGGCAGGTATGTTGGTATAACAAAATTTAATAAAGATATGATGCAACTTTTAAAAAATAAAACATTTTTGAAAAAAGTTGTTAAAAATCATAGAAATATTGATTTTACAAATTTATTTATGAGATTAATTGATTCAAATATTGATATAAATATTGTTTATAAAAAATTAAACTGGTTTGAGTTTGACAATAAAGATGATTTCATGATTTATGAAAATAACTTCTAGCTTGACAAAATAGTTAGCTTTATATATATCCTGAATTGTGTTGAAACATGGTGGGGAACAATGTGTAATTCATTGACTGTACCTGCAACGGTAAGTTTTTTTTAGAAACAAGTCCGAGTGCCACCCAACATAGTCCGCTGTTGAATGAAGGCCAGGAAAAGTCTAGTTCTGCAATGAAAAATTAGCATCGGCATTACTAAAACATCTCTTTAAATAAGAGATACAACATTGGAGGATTATGTCTTTGCTTTTTAGAGTAATATTTACTTTTTTATTTCTTTTACCAAACTTAAAAGCTGAAGATTTAAAGGATTGTAAATGGGATAATAGAGATGGCGTTCCTTGTTTAACAATTAGCAAAACTTCAAATACTTCTGCATACAATAATGGAAATGTTTTAAAAAAAGTTTTTAACAAAAAGGAGATCGAAGCAACTGGTGCAAAAGATACATTTGATCTTCTTAAGTTAATACCAGGTCTGGATTACTACCAGTCAGGTCAAAAAGGACAAACAGGAGCTATATTTATGAGAGGATCCGAGTCTAACCATACTCTTGTATTGCTTAATGGTATTCCAATTAACGATCAATCTACAACAAATGGTATTCACGATTTTGGACAAGATTTTATTCAGACTGTTCAGCAAATAGAAGTTTACAAAGGATCAAATGGATCTCACTTTGGACCAGATGCAATAGGTGGGGCGATTAACTTTATTACCGATGTTGATTATAACAATTCTTTATCAGTAAGTGGTTTTAATTTTAAAAATAACTCTGTTAACTATAATACAACTAAAATCACTAATGGTGGATGGCACTTAAACTTTAAGGGTGCTGCAAACCAAATGGAAACAGACAGCGCAATTGCAAAAGGTTCCGAAAGTGATGGAACAAAAAATTACCAGATAAATTTAAATGGAAATAAATGGATAAATGAAAATTTAAAATTTAAATCAACTTTTTATGGTCGTGATACTAATTCAGATTATGACAAAAATGCTTCGACTGAAGAAAATGTTACATCAGATAACAAAATGTATGCTTTACAATTAGGTTTAGAAAAAAATACAAACAACTCTTTTAATAACTTTATGATTCACTATCATAATTACGATAGGAAATACGATGAGCAAGGAACTGTTAATAAATATTACAGTCAATCCTTTACTGCAAAAACAGACAGCGATTTAACGATTAATGATAAATTGTCCTTTGGATACGGAGCAGAATATAAATATGATTGGGGAGATTACAAAACACTTACTTTTACGTCTCAAACTAAAGGACACTTACAAAATATAGGTGTTTTTGCAAACACTGGATATAAATTTAATGAAAATCAATCTTTTTCATTTCATTTAAGAAATGACGATCATAAAGAAACTGGTGGTAATCAAACTTATAAAATAAATTTTTCACAAATTTTTAATGATTTACAATTAGGCTTAACTCACTCGACTGGATTAAAAAATCCAAGCCTTTATGAATTGTACGGATCATCAAGTTCACATTCTGGAAGCACCAGTATTGACCCTGAAAAAAGTAAGACAAATGAATTGTACGCTCAATATAATTTTTCAAAAAATATAAAATTTACATCAACTTTCTATAGAACAAATATGACTGATAGAATAAAAATTAAATCAGATTGGTCAGGATACGAAAATAAAGAACCAGATACTACTCAAGAAGGTGTTGAAAGTGAAATTTCCTTAACTTTTAAAAATGAGCAAAAAATTGGAATTTTTTCACATTTTGCAAAAAGTAGAACAGAAACAGGTGGTCCAAATTCTAGAAGACCTGATTTGTCGTATGGAATTGACTATGAAAAAAAATTAAATCTAAAAGAATATGGTCCTATAAATTTAAATTTAAATTATAGGTACATTGGTGATCACTTAGATTGGACAGGATCTAAAAATGAATTCGTAAAAAGTGTTGATTTAATAGATTTGTCAGTTAGAAAAGATATTTTAGGGAATGTTTTTTCAATAAACTTCACAAATTTATTAAACGAAAGGTATGAAAAACCTGCTACCTACAGTCAGGATGGTAGACAATTAGTTATTGGCTATAAAAAAATGTACTAGTTATTTAGTTTGATTTAAATTAATATGGTATAGTGAAATATTTAAAAATATCTTTAGGAATTTTCTTTGCTCTTGCTGCAAGTAGATTCATTCCGCATCCACCAAATTTCACAAATTTAATAGCATTAAGTTTTTACGTTCCAGCTTTTTTAGGGACAAGATATATACCAGCTGTGCTTCTTGCTTTTATGATAACTGATGTATTTATAGGTTTTCACAATACAATGTTTTATACTTCACTAAGTGTATTGTTTATTGGTTTTGTTTCTAAATATTTCTGCCAAAATATTAAATTTAGGGCTGCTGGGCTTTTCTTATCTGCAATAATGTTTTTTATAATAACAAATTTTGGAGTATGGCTCACAGGCTCATATGGATTTACTCTCGAGGGTCTTATTTTGTGTTACACAATGGCTATCC
>CACIHL010000011.1 GCA_902586395.1 uncultured Pelagibacteraceae bacterium
TTTTCGTGTCCCTTTCCAGCAACGATTAAAATATCACCTGAATTTAATCCACTAACAGCTTTTGAAATAGCGTCAGACCGTGAGGAAATTTCAATATATTTTTTTTTCTTAATTTTCCTCTTTATCTGGTCTCTTATTATCTTAGGGTTTTCAAACCTTGGATTGTCGTCAGTTAGATAAATTTTATCACAATACTTGTTTGCAATATCTCCCATTAAAGGTCTTTTACTTTTATCCCTATCCCCTCCACATCCAAATACTAATGAGATTTTACTTAAAGGATAATCTTCTTTTATATTTGATATTACTGTCTTTAAAGCATCTGGGGTATGTGCATAATCAAGTATTACTCGTGATTTATTTTTTAGTTTACCAATTTGCTCTAGTCTTCCATTGACAGGTTTAACCTTACTTATATTCATTAGAATGGTATCAATTTTAATGCCTGATAAATATGCAGCCAAAACTGCAAAAAGTAAATTTTTTATCTGAATACTACCAATCAGATAAGAATTGAAAGAATAATCTTTTTTTAAAAGACTAAAATGAATTCTCTTTTTATCATTGATTTTTTGAATTTTCTTTAAATTAATGAAAGAATTTTCGTTACCTATCTTGTAAGTCTTCAATTTCCTTTTTTTTGAAATCTTATTAAGCTCTTTTTCTTGAGATATTTCATTTTCAAAAATTATATTTCCTTTATTAATCAACAATTTATTAAAAAGAATAAGTTTAGAATTCAAATAATCTTTAAATGTTTTATGATAATCTAAATGATCCCTTGTCAAGTTTGTAAACAATGCGGTTTTAAAATTTAATCCATCCAATCTATGTTGTTTTAAGCCATGACTTGATGCTTCTATAATTACGTTATCAATATTTGAATTTTTCAATTTCTGTAAAATTTGATGCATTTTAACAGGATCTATTGTTGTATTATTTGTCTTTAATTTAATTTTTTTTGATAAAACGCCTAAAGTTCCTATCGCAGCACCCTTTTTTTTACTTAAAGACAATATTTGGTAAAAAAAGTTTGAAATTGAGGTTTTACCATTCGTACCAGTTAAGGCGATAATATTTTTAGGTTTTTTTTTATAAAAATTACTTGCAGCGTCTGCTAATGCTTTTCTTGGATTTTTATTTTTAATAAATAAAATTTTTTCTTTATTAAACCCCTCAAAATTTAGATTTGAAATAATAATTTTTGAGCCGTTTTTTATAGCGTCTTTAATATAATTATTTCCTTTTAATTTATTTCCTTGGATTGAAAAAAAAATATCGTTCGTTTTACAATCTTTGCTGTTAAATCTAATATTATTAAATTTTATAGATTTATAAGCTGGTTTAATATTTTTAATTAATTCACCCAATAACATTTTTTTTAAATTCTTAGTATTTTGTGGCTAAAATAGGTCCTATTTTTTCTATTATTTTTGCTGCTACTTCTACTGAAGTCCACCCAGCAGTATTAAAAGGCGTGCCTACAAATGAACCTGGTTTGTTTCGATATTTATAAACATAATCTTTTGATAATTTTGTATCTTCCAACATAATAACCAAAACATACTCTGGCTTATTTGTTGGAAAAATTGATGCAAAAGTATTAATTTTTTTTTTAGTATATTTTCCGTCTTCTACAATAAGTGCAGTACCTGTTTTTCCCCCAACATTATATCCTTTAACATCTGCTAAACTTGCAGTGCCTTCTGTAACGACTCTTCTCAAAATTTGATTTATCTTTAAACTTACATCTCTGTTTAAAACTCTTCTTTCTTTTTCTAATTTGATATTGTCATTTTTGACTAATGTTGGTGTAATATTAAACCCACCGTTTGATATTATTGCGTAGCCTTTAGCAAGCTGTAGAAGTGTAGTTGTAATACCATGACCGAAGGAGACAGTTAAAAGTTTACACTTTCCCCAGTTAAAAGGGATCGGAGTTCCGATCTCTGTTGTATCAAATTTTATATCCCCAATTATACCAATTTTATTTAAAAAATTTCTAATCTTATCAACACCTAGCTTTTGACCTATTTTGACAGATCCTATATTTCCCGAGTTAATTAAAATTTCTTCAACTGATAAATTTTGTGATAAATTTTCGTCATACTCTGAGATTGTTCTGCCACCACATTTAATTTTTTTTTCAAGATTATTGAACATATCCTTTGGTTCAATTAATTTTTCATTAAATCCAGCAGCTATTGTAAATGTTTTAAAAACTGATCCAAATTCATAAACTCCTTTAGTTGCTCTATTAATATACATTTTATCAGAAATATTATTACGTTTATTAATGTCAAAGTCAGGTAAGGATATTAATGATAGTATCTCTCCACTATTAATATTCATTAAGATGCCTGCACTTCCAACATTCTTGAAAATTTTTTCAAAATTAAGAAGTTCTTGTCTAATTATAAATTGAATTTCTTTGTCTAAAGTAATTGTAAGTGGTTTGGTATTTGTTTTAAGATAATCATCGAAGCTTTTTTCAATACCTGACACTCCAAAGTTTTCATCATCTATCTGGCCAATCGTATGAGAAAATAAATTGTTATCGGGATAAATTCTTGTAATTTTTGGTTCAAGAATTATAGACTTTTCACCTAATAATTTAATTTCTTCTGACTTTTTAGGTGTAAGTTTTTTTTTTAAATAGAAGAACTTTTTCTTATCAAGATTATTTTCAATTTTTCTAAAGTCTAAGTCAGGAAATGAATATTTTAATTTTAATAAAAATTTTTTTTTGTCATTAATAAAATTTGGTTTTATTCCGACATTGTAAGTAGTTACTGATTTAGCGATAAACCTACCATCGACATCAATAATATCAGCACGATAATTCTTAATTTTATTTGTTATTTGATATTTTTGTTTTGGGCCACTTGATCCTAAATATACGATCTTAGTTGAATAGAGTAAAAATATAAAAAGAATAAAAAAAAACAAAAATGCGATTCTATTAAAGGAAACTATTCTTTTTTTTTCTGAAAATTTAAAACCATCTTCATTTTCTGTTATATACAATCTTTTTTTATTTTTATTCATTGCTATCTATCTTTTTTATATCTCTAGGATCTATAGGAAAAAATTGGTCTTTAAATATTTTTTCTTTTAATCTAATTAATCTTTCTGGTGTGGTTAAATAATCGTTTTCCAAAATTAAAAAATTAAATTTCTCTTCTAAAATTTTCACTTCCTCCTCAAGTGTAAAAATATTTTTTTCTAATTGCCTTGTGGACGATTTAACAATTGATGTAGTGATAATAAGTGAAACAATGGAAAAAAAAATTATATATTTTTTCATAGTTTTTTGGAAAAGTTTTCAATTTTTAATAAACTTGCGTATTTCTCAAATACATTTATATTATTTTCATATAGACTAATTTTTTTTATCGCTCTTAATTTTGCAGATCTAGATGGTGGATTTAATTTCAATTCCTTAGAACCGGGTGTGACAGGTTTTTTTGTTATAAGACTAAACGATTTTTTTTTAGTTTTTTTCTCTGGTAAATATCTAGAAACCTTGTCTTGTTTTGAAAGATTGTTAAAAAAAAATTTACAAATCTTGTCTTCTAACGAATGAAACGATACTGTTAATACAATTCCATTTTGACTAACAATACTTGCAGACGCTTCTAAACTCTTTAAGAGTTCACTTATTTCTTTGTTTACAAAAATTCTTAAAGCTTGGAAAACTTTTGTTGCTGGATTAGTTTTTGTATAATGCCTTTTTTTTACTCTTTTTACTATATTAACCAAATCCTGAGTATCCAAATTTTTTTTTTGCCGCTCAAGTAAAATTTTTTTGGATATAAGTTTTGAATTTTTTTCTTCACCAAAATACCTAAAAATTTGTTCTAATTCTTTTTGATCTAACTTGTTTATTACATCTTTGGCAGAAAAATCATTTAGCCCCATCTTCATATTAAGTTCGCCTTTGCTATCAAATGACAAGCCTGTTGAGAGATTTTTGATTTGGTTTATAGAATAACCTAAATCAAAAATTATGCCTTTAATTTCATCTTTAAGATTTAAGTCCTTTATTTGGCTAAACTTAATATTATGAAAAGAAAATCTATCCTCAAACTTTTTTTTAAAGTCTGATGCAATGTGTTGGGAGTTTTTATCTCTATCAATAGCTATTACTTTAGTGTTTGGATATTCTAATATTTTTTTTGAGTAACCACCTTGACCAAATGTACAATCTATAAAAGTGCCACCATTTTGAGGGGTTATAATATTTATTACTTCATTTAGAAGTACCGGATAATGCAAGTTTTTTTCCGGTAAAATAGTGGCACTCATTATTTTTTTCGAAGACCATTAATTTTTTTGTCTTCTTAAAAATGCTGGTATTTCTAGTTCATCTTCTTCATCTGTATCACTATCCTCATTTATTTTTGTTTCGTGATCAGAGTTTATATTTTGACTCTCA
The DNA here is from genome assembly GCA_902586395.1 of uncultured Pelagibacteraceae bacterium. GTDB lineage: Bacteria > Pseudomonadota > Alphaproteobacteria > Pelagibacterales > Pelagibacteraceae > Pelagibacter. The sequence goes on from CACIHL010000011.1 coordinate 4,439, forward strand.
TCAAATAATTGAGGATCCTGTGCATCTAAATTAAAGTTTTCAAGTCCATTAGATTCTTCGCCTGTTGTATCTGCAGCATTATCGCTAAGTATCAGTTTTTCCTCAAGAGAACTTTCATCATTAGCACCTTCACTTGATATAGGATTTTCAACTGCCATTTTTTCATCTACCATCGATGAGATCAAATCATTTTCTGAAACTTTTATGTCGTTAGTTTCTATTTTTAATGCATTGGCACCACTCGTGGATAATCCTTTATTCATTTCATAAGAGTAATTTGGTCTCAAATTTGAAAAATCTGAATAGCCTGGATTTCGGTTTTGTATTCTGTGTACCATGTTAATTACTGATTTTGACTCAGGTTGTTGTCCATCTAACGAAGTTGCAACAATAGATACTCTAAATTTTTCCTCTAATGATGGATCAATTATACAGCCCTTAATAAATTCAACTTCTGCATCAACCTCAGAAGTAATTTTTTTAACAACCTCATCAACTTCAAAAAGTGTAGGTTTTTTTGCCGTTATATTGATAAGTAAACCTTTTGCGCTTTTCAAAGAATAGTCATCGATAAGAGGATTGGTCATAGCTTGCTCTGCGGCTTTTAAAGCTCTGCCCTCACCCTCTGCTTCTCCTGTGCCCATCATTGCCTTACCCATTGAGCTCATGATAGTTTCAACATCAGCATAATCTAAATTTACTAGACCGGGACGTACCATTAAATCTGTAACACTTTGAACACCTTGTAAAAGAACATCATTTGAGAGTTCAAATGCTTCTTCAAAACCTGTGTGCTCATTTGCAATTTTAAATAAGTTTTGATTGGGAACTACTATAATTGTATCTACATGTTTTCTTAATTCCTCAAGACCTTGTTGAGCTCTTCTCATTTTAGATGACCCCTCATATAAGAAAGGCAAAGTTACCACACCTACTGTTAAGATATTAAGTTCCTTTGCAGCTCGTGCAATTACATGAGCAGAACCAGTTCCTGTTCCACCACCCATTCCTGCAGTTATGAAAACCATGTTTGCTCCTTGTAAACAATTTACTATTTCATTTAATGACTCGTCTGCAGCAGCTTGACCAATATCAATTTTTGCCCCAGCTCCAAGGCCCTTTGTTAAATTTAAACCAATTTGTATTTTTGCTTTTGCTTTGCTATGAATTAAATCTTGTGCATCTGTATTTACTGCAACAAATTCAACACCTTGTAATCCACTTTCGATCATTTTGTTTATCGCATTTCCTCCAGCGCCACCTACACCTAAAACCAGTATTCTAGGTTTAAGCTCCTTTATCTCTGGTGTTTTAAAATTAATTGTCATTTTTCCCCCTCTATATTACTAGTTTATCTTTTTTTCCCATTTAAGACTTGATCTGTTTAGATTTGATTTTTTAATAGCTTTTGTCTTAAATTTTTCAAATAATGTTGGATCCCAAATTTGGAAAGTTTTACCTAAACCAACAAATAAAATTCTTGTTTTAATTTTCGAATGTTGAAGAAGTTTTTTTGTTAAAGATATCCTGCCCTCTGTATCAAAAATTAAATTTACACTTTCAGATAAAATTGAAGTAGCAAAATAATCCTTTTTTTCTTCAAATGGATTTAAGTTATCAATTGCATCTGATATTTTTTCAATTCTATCTTGAGGCCAAGCTTCCAAGCATTGTTGATTAAATGAAGGAAAACAAATTATACTATTAAATCCCAAACTGGACAAATGTGATCTAAATTGTGCAGGCACAGATACCCTTCCTTTTTTGTCTATATTGTTTTCGTACGTCGATAAAAACATAATCCATAATTAACCCATTTGGGTATTTTTGGGAATATATGGGTTTTTAATTCAACCGTCAATACCTATAATTTAGGCCCATCCTTTGGAAAGAACATTTAAGAAACAAAATTTTTAGTGATTTGCTAGATAAGCTATAAGCCGGGTTCTGTCATTTAAACTTATCATTTATCTAGACCTTAAGTCGCCTTAAGGCTCAAGCAACTAACCCTGATGACTAGCCAAAGACTGCTTTTAGTTTTTACAATGTCATCTCTACTCAGTCTTGCTCTCAGTGGGGTTTTCCATGCGTTATTTGTTACCAAACAACCGGTGTGCTCTTACCACACCTTTTCACCCTTGCCTTGATGAGGCGGTTTATTTTCTGTGGCACTATCCCTAGGGTTTCCCCCGCCAGTTGTTAACTGGCACTGTGTCTCTGTAGAGCCCGGACTTTCCTCTTTTTCAAGCGATAAGTCACTTATCTAGCAGTATTTTTCTACAGAAATTTATCGATTTTACAATACTAATTTAATCCACGTTTTATAAGGTTTTTTGCAATTTCCAAACACTCTTTGTCTATTTTTCCGTTAATTTTTTGTGGTCTGAATCTTCTTTGAAACGCTTTGATTGCATAATTGCTATCTTTTGATTGATTAATTTTAAAGCAATAGCCAATTTTTCTCAAATATAAATTAAATAAATTTTTTTCCTTATCTAAAACCCCGATATTTCTGAGTTTTCGATTTTTAATTGTTAAATCGTGCCAAATACCAATTTTATATTTTGATAGATATTGCCATGGAAATTTCTCTCCAGGATCTTTTTTTCTATTAGGTGCTATATCTGAGTGACCTAAAAAATTTTTGCTCTTAATATTGTACTTTTCTTTTAAATATTTTGTTAAATAAACGATACTTTTAATTTGTTTGATTGAGAAATCTTCATACTTATGAAAATGTCCAGAGTTTTGTATTTCAATACCTATTGCTTTATTATTTAAATTTTTATGGTTTTTCCAACAAGATTTACCTGCATGCCAAGCAATAAACTTATCAGGCACCATATTTATTATAGTCCCGTCTTTTTTAATAAAATAGTGACAGCTCACTTTTGAATTCTTATTAGCCAATCTTTTCAACGCCTTTTTTTCGGATACCATCCCAGTGTAGTGAAAAATCAGATAATTAATATTCTTTGGAGTTCTAGGATTTTTATCAAAGTTAATTGAGTAAAAAAGTTTATTGATGTTCATTTTTCTTGATTTTTTGGGTTTTTTTTACAAATTTCTGATTTACTTTGAACTAAGATATAATATACAGACTTCAATATGAAGAGAATTTTGGGAATTTTAACAGCAATTCTACTTATACAATCACTGATTGTAAACAAATCATTTAGTGATGAAGTTGAGGTAAAGGATTGTTTTGAAAAACTGAATAGAGTTACCTTTGCTTTGAATATGGGTCTGGATAAAGTAATTTTTAAACCAGTATCTAAAGGATATAGAAAATTACCATCTCCAATAAGAACTGGGACTAGTAACGCCTTAAGTAATTTGTCAAATCTTATCACGATCCCAAATAATTTGTTACAAGGTGATTTCGGATCTGCAGCTAATAACAGTGCCAGATTATTAATCAATACTACACTTGGTATCGCAGGCATTTTTGACCCAGCAAATTCGTTTGGGTTTGAAAAAAGAGATAAAGAAGATTTTGGACAAACGCTTGGAGTGATGGGAGTAGGAGAAGGTTGTTATTTAGTTTTACCAGTGCTAGGTCCGTCTACTGTTAGAGATACTGTTGGATCATTAATTGCAATGAACGGTGGGGATGTATGGCATAATATTACAGTAAGAGACGATGAGGAATACGTAAAAGAGTTTAAAGAGTCTGATTATTGGGCTTCAAGAGTTACATCAGGAATAGACTTTAGAGCTAAAAACTTAGAGGCATTTGATGCTATGGAAAAAAATTCAGTTGATTTGTACGCTACTGTGAGAAGTTTATATCTGCAAGATAGAAAGAAAAAAATTAATAACTCAAATGAAAAAACTGAAGCCATGGAAGATGGTGATTGGGATACTCTAGAAAATCAATAAAAATTTTTAAATATGGGTATTTTGAAAAAATTTTTTGCTTCATTATTTCTTATTTTTCTCTTTACAAATAATTCTTGGTCCAAAAGTGCTTCAGAATTTATAGAAACATTATCAGCTGAAGCATCTAATATTTTATCTAGTAAACTCTCAGATGATGAAAAAATTATGAGGCTGAAAGAAATTGGCGAACAGTCAGTTGATATAAAGGGAGTTGGTTTATATACTTTAGGCAAATACAGAAAAACTCTAAATAACAGTCAAAAAAAACAATATGAAGAACTTTTTAAGGATTATTTTTTAAAAAGTTTTTCAGGCCGATTAGTGGGATATACTGATGCAAAAATAGCAGTATTATCTGAAGAGATCAAAAATGAAAAATATACAATTGTTTATTCAAAACTGATTGGGACTTCAGAGAGACCAGAAATCAAAATAGACTGGAGAGTTTATACTAAAGATCCTGAAAATCCTTTAATAAGAGACTTAGTAATAGAAGGATTAAGCCTGGCACGGACACAAAAAGAGGAATTTAATTCAATCATTAACAATAATGATGGAAATATTGAAGTATTATTTGAAAATTTAAAAAATTTTGTAGATAAATAATTATAAGTTTTATTCTAAAGATTTTTAAATTAAACCTTGCGATTAATATTAAAACACGTTTCTAATTATAGTATAAATTTTCAATGATTAAGTTCACGATTATAATCCCAGTTTATAATGAGGCAAAAAATTTAAAGATTCTTGTTCCAAAAATTTATAAAGAATTAAAAAATAATATATTTGAATTAATTATTGTTGATGATGACTCAAATGATGAAACTTATAATGTTTTAAAGAAATTCAAAAAAAATAATTTTCACCATATCATAAGAAAAGGAAACAAAGATCTATCTCAATCATGTGTACTGGGTTTTAAAAATGCTAAGTACGATAAAATTATTGTGATGGATGGTGACTTACAACATAAACCTAATGATATCAAAAAATTTTTAATTTCTTATAAAAATAATCAAGTTGATATTATTGTTGGATCTCGTGACCTATTTAAAAATAAAAAACATAATCTAAATTTTTTTAGACTTTTCGCCTCAAGATTATTAGTTATAATAATCAATTTTTTACTTGGAAAAAAAACATCTGATCCAATGAGTGGTTTTTTTATGTTTAAGAAAAAAATTTTTTTAAGATCTCAAAAAAATTTGATACAAAAAGGTTATAAAATTCTTTTAGACCTCCTTTATAATAAAAACCAAGAAATTAAAGTGGTTGATATAAATATTAATTTTGACTCCAGAATGAAAGGTAAAAGCAAAATGGGTTTGAAAATTTTAATAGATCTTATCTTCATGATCTTTAAAAAATTCAAGGAAATTAAGCTATTTTAATTTGGTGGGCCCGCCAGGACTCGAACCTGGGACCAATACATTATGAGTGTACTGCTCTAACCAACTGAGCTACAGGCCCTACTAAATAGATTAGGTTCTACAACAATTTTATTTAATGGGCAAGAACATCTGTTCGTGGCTTGTTGCTTTTGTGTTCCTGTCGTTTAGGAATTCATTGGTATATTCGTTGGTATGAAAATTTCACTCTTCCCGAGTTGTTAAGAATTTCCTAATTACATTAATCATCTTTAAAAATTAAAAACTTACCGATAAATAAGATATCTATGTTAGTTTTTTTAAATGTATTAACAGCTTCCTCAATTGAGTTGACAATTGGTTGTCCCTTAACATTAAAACTTGTATTTAAAAGTACTGAACAGCCAGTAAGTTTTTTAAAACTCTGTAATAGTTTATAAAAAGAAGGATTTATTTTTTTATCTACAGTTTGGACTCTACAAGTATTATCAACATGAATAACAGCTGGAATCAAATCTGAATTTTTTTTGTTTGCTTTACATGCAATTAACATATGGGGGGATTCTTGTTTGATATTGAAATATTCATCTTTATCCTCAGATATTACAGCCGGTGCAAAAGGTCTAAAATTTTCTCTAAATTTTACCCTAAGATTAAGATAATCTTTCATATTTTTTGGAAAAGGTTTGCAAATAATCGATCTATTTCCTAAAGCTCTGGGACCAAATTCAGCCCTATCTTGATAGACTGCAACAATTTTTTTGTTATTTATTTCATTTGCTAAAATCTCATAAATATCTCTAGGTTCTTTGAATTTTATTTTGTTTTTAATTAGGTATTTTTTAATTTCAACACTACTACTAGATGATCCTAAGTAAGTATTTATTCTTTTCTTAACTTGATATGGTTTTCTATAATAATTTTCAAAAGCACTATAAACTGCCCCTATAGCAGTGCCAGCGTCTCCTGATGCAGGTTGAATATATATTCTTTTAAAAATGTTAGATGCTAAGATTTTGCCATTTAAAGAACAGTTAAGTCCAACCCCTCCAGCGATAGATAGATTATTTAATTTAAATTTCTTTTGGTAATATTTTAAAATTGACAATACTACCTCCTCTAATCTTAACTGAAGTGCTGCTGCAATATTTTTGTGATTTTGATTTATCTTACCGTTCTTTTCTCTTTTTTTTCCGAAAATTTGGATAAATTTCTTACTAATCCATGTGTCTCTTTGTAAATGGTAAGAAATCCAATGTTTATTGATACTAAATCTTTTATTTTTATTATCATACCTAATAATGTCTCTGAATATGTCAATATAAGTTTTATTTTTAGTTATTTTATCATATGCATTTCCATAAGGTGCCAATCCCATTATTATGCCTTCATCACAATGATGTCTCCATCCAAGATAAAACGTTATTGCCGAATAAATCAAACCTAAAGAGTCAGGATACATAGGACCAGAATCTATAACTGAAATTTTTCCATTTATCCCTTTACCAATCATTCCAGACTCATTTTCACCTATTCCGTCGTTACTCATAATTAAAGATTTTTTAAAACCAGATGGTTTATACGCACTAATGAGGTGACAATAATGGTGTCTATGCTGAGAAATTTTTTTCTTAAAATTTAATTTATCCCTAATAGTTTTTTCTTGTTTATCGTAACTTTTAATTCTTTCAATATCCTCAAATAAAAATTTTAACCTTTTTTTGTCGTTAATAGCTGGAATTAAATAAATATTTTTAATCATTTCATAAAAATTATTATTTAGAGCAATTTCATCCACGTCAGATATTTTTATATTTGCAATTTTTAAACAGTCTTTAATTGCATCGATAGGAAATTCTCTCGAATGTTTTTTTTTATCATATCTTTCTTGTTCGCATGCAGCAACAATTTCACCATTTATACCAAGCGCAGCTGAAGTGTCATGACCTCCAAAATTAACACCAAGTACAATATATTTCTTTTTCATAAAATTATTCTTATATTTACAAATCAATAATTTCAATTCAAATATCTTTTAAATATTAAGATGAAATATTAAAATTATTCATATAATGTGCTTGTATTAAAAAATAAATTGATTTAATTTTTAATAATTAATCTTAAAGCAACTTCTGGGGGGAATGTTACATCCATAAAGTCTCTATTAATTAGATATGGCAAAATATATAACTCACAATTTTGATCAATAAATCCATAATTGAAATTTACATGCTCACATTTTTGAAATTTTATCTTAGTTGTAGAGTTATCTTTAAATTTTAGATCAATTGTTTGTGTTCCTTCATAAAATCTTTTGTTAATAAGAACATTTTCCATTTTATAAACACCAAAACCACCAAAAGCAGAATGAACATTAATTGGGTCTTGATTAATATCAAATGTGTAAGTTTTTTTATTAATATAACTGTCTCTTACTTCCTCTAGAATTTCAGGAGAAATTTTATCAATGGGGTAAGCTTTGGCGCAAATATTCTGAAGGAATTCTGCCCAAAAGTCATTTTTACAATATTTTTCATCTCTCAAAGCCCAAATATCGAAATAAGTACCTAATTGATTTGCAAAAATTCCTGCGATATTTTTTTTAGAAAATAAAAACTCCAAAGATTTTAAGATGTTTTTGTTATCAATTCTATACTCTCCAATATCATCTAAATCTAAAATTATTAACAAATCGCAATTACGAAGGTTTGGCTCACTTTTAATTTTTTCAATTATTTTATTTCTAGCTCTTTCTAATCTTTCACCTCTTGTTCTATATTCATCTAAATGATCTTCAAATAAATAATAACTATTTGGATTTTTTTTTGATTTTAATATTTCTCTAGTTCTATCTTTTGAACCATTTTCAACAATTATTAGGTAACTCTCTTCAAAAAGTGAAGAGTAGTAATTAATGTTATTTAGTGTTTTTTCTAAATATTTTTCACAATCTTTTGCACATCCAGCAAAAACTATTTTTTTGTTTTTAAAGTTGTTCTTAAGCATACTTGCGTTTAATTAATTAACCAATCTTTTAATTGATTTGAAGATTGGTGGGCCGTGTTGGTTACGCTCCAACTACCCCTGCAATGTCAATGCAGTACTCTACTATTGAGCTAACGGCCCGAATAAAAATAAAATATTTTTATCAACTATTTTTTTTAAAAATATTTGTTTCTTTATTTACTGCATACATTAAAGAAAAATTAATCATAAATAAAGTAATATTAAAATTGTTAAAAAAAGAACCACTTGGTAATATTGGAACAAAATTAATTAACAAAAAAACAAAACAGCCTGCCTGAATATAATTTCTGCTGTCAATTATTTTTCTAATAATTCTAAAAGCAAGATAGAAAATTATAGACATTATTATTATAGTTCCAATAATTCCATGTTCAGATAACATTTCTATATAGACCTGATGAGGGTGGGTTAAGCAATAATACTCCTTATGGATTGAATTTTTTTTGGTATCACATGTTTCAACTCTATAATTTTTATTGCCAACCCCAAACCAAGGATTATTTTTAAAAACGTATATTCCAGACTTATAAAGCTTTATATATAAGCTGTTATTTAAAAATTCCTCCCTGTCATCTTTAGTCTTTATTTTGTTATAAAAGGAATAAATGTACCTGCCCTTTACATAATCTGAAAAATTAATTGTAAAAAAGAAGATTGAAAATAAAATTATTGATACTAATATTTTAATTTTTAATTTAACATAATCAATTGCAAGTATAAAAATAGAAAAACCTAATAAAGCTTTAAATCCATTTGATCTTTCACCTGTTAACATTATTCCAATTAAACAAAATAAAATTGTAATAAATCCAAGTGTCTTTAATTTATTTTTTGTACTTAAAAAATTCAAAATATAGCCCACAATTATAAATGTAAAACCACAAATAAAAGCTCCTGCTATAGGCTCGGTTCTAAAAAAACTTACTACTCTTGAGCCATGTGGTTGAGGAACACCGTCGATTTCTATTCTTCCAAAACCAAAAATATTACTCCCAGTAAATCTTTCTATATAAATATCAACTAAGACTACAAAAAATATTATAGTCCAAATTTTAAAAGTATTTGAACTTTTTTCGAAAATAAAAAAAAGATAATTTACCATTAGAAAAAAAAGTATGAATCTTACGAATCCGAAATTTCTATAAAACCCTTCTGTAATATCGTTGGAAATAAATGAATTAAAAATAAGATAAAAATATAATATTATTAAAAGGAATACTGGCCTGGTATCATGAATTTTAATGTAACCCTTAGTCGAATAAAAAAAAATAAAGCAAAAGCCAAATAAAACAACATTGATCAACAAAATACTTGGTCCCAAAATAACTGATGCGGGTATTAAAGAAAATAATATTAATGGAAAGTTAATTTTAAAACTATTCATTTTTTAAGAGTTTAAAATTTTACTTAGTTGAGCATAATGTTTAAAGATTGTGTATTTTTGAGCCTCTTTTTTTAATTTTAATTTATCATTAAATATTTTATTTTTATCCATTTTATTAAATTTTTGTAAACTTCTAAGGATAGCTTTTTCCTTATTGCTTTCAAATAAGATACCTCTTTTCCCATCATTCAAAAATTCTCTTGGGCCATTAGGGCAATTACTTGAAATCACAAATAAATTACATAATGCTGCCTCAACGATTACAAATCCTGGGTCTTCCCACAAAGAGGATAATACAAATACGCTGCTACTGTGCATATAACTATAGATATTATCTTTATGTCCTAAAAGAAATACTTTATTCTGTACACCTTCTTTGGCAATTAATTTCAATAATTCCTCCTTTTTTTCTCCATCACCTAAAATTAAAAGAACAAACTGGTCATTTGTCTTTGAAAATTCTGAAAATTCATTAATCAGATAAGAAAAGTTTTTTTGTTTTGTTAACCTCCCTGCTGATAAAATTATTTTCTTATTTTTTGGTATATTTTTATCAAACGTGAATTTTTTTTCTTTTTTTAATTTCTTAATTCTTATAATTGCATCTGGTAAAAAATATATTTTTTTATCACTGAAAATATTAAGTGCTTCAAGTTGTTTTTTTAAATCATAAGATGGACAAGTGACAAATTTTATTTTATTAGAAATAGATTTCCAAAAGAATTTTCTTAAAAAATTAAGTTTTGGATATCCAGAAATTCTTAATATAAATTCAGTATCCAGACTGAATAATCTTAATATTGTAAGAGGCAAGGAAGTAACTAGGTGTAAAAAAATTATATCTGGCTTATGTTTTTTTAGCAAAATTATTAATGGCAAAAAAGATAGTATAAAAATTACTAAGTATGAAAATCTACTTGGTATAAACCCCCTTTTTGGCAAATATTTAAAATAATTAAAATTAAGATTTATCAGATTAATTGAATTATCAGAAAAAAAATTTTTATAGTTATTCCATTCACCACAAACATTAATCATGCTTATTTCATTCTTATCATTGTACTTTTTTAGAGATAATGCTGAATTGAGTGTTGATCTAAGTGTTCCAACAGGGTTAAGGCAGGGGGACCAATAAAATATATTTTTTTTCATTTATATATAATCAATTGAATTGAATTATTTTACACATATATCCTATTATTTTTTTACTATAAAATTGAAACCACTACATTGTTCTGAATTTTTGGCATCACTCACAAATTTGTCCAACAAAATATTAATACCAGTTTTTTCAATATACTTTTTCCATCTACCTGCAAATAATATATTAAACGGTGTTGATAATCTGCCCCTAACAGGAAAAATTTCAAGACTCTTAAAATCTTTAAATAGATAAGACAATGCATCCTTTGAAAATCTAAAATAATCTTGATACTTAAGATTTCTAGGAGCATGATAATAGAATAAGTAAGGTACATAGCCGTATAAAACACCATTTTCTTTAAGCATTTTCCTAATATTTTTTACAGCTGCAAAGGGATCATACACATGTTCTAAAACCGCAAGGCAAATAATCTTATCAAATTTTTCAACAAGATTTTCATCAGGATCACTACATATATCGTAAATTATGTCTGGATAATCCCCAAAATCATTAACATCTATTGTGGTAATTTTCTTTGATTTTAAATTGGTAAATTTATCCCTCATACCTTTTCCTATATCCAAGACATAATCGTCAAAATTTACGTCCTCAACAATTCTTTTTCTAAAGTCAGCTTGATTTCTTATGTAATAATTATTTATTTTTGTCCTTTTTATTAATTCAACTAATTTTTGGTTTGTTTCAGTAGGTATTCCGATTATTTTTTTCATATTTAAATTTTCATTAATTCTTTAGTCCTCCAAACTATATTATGTTTTTTTGCATATGTATAAGCATTAAGTCGAATTTGTTCATAATTTGAGTAATTTTTAGTAATTGCTTTAATCACTTGATACCATTTATCAAATTTATTATAATTTTTTATTAATAAAGAATTTTTCCTATCTTTTAATACTTCTCGAAGCACTTTTAAGTTAGAACAAATTAAAAGTTTACCACAGATCATATAATCGAAAACTTTTAATGGTGAAGTATATTTAGATATATCTCCAACATCTCCAGATACGGTAACTTTTGATGTATATGGAAGTAAGCATACATCTATTTTTTTAATTTTTGAATTGATCTTAGAATAAGGAATATAAGGAGACAATTTTAAATTTTTATTTTTATAATCTTTTTTTAATAAATAAATGTCATTTTTAGAACCTCCGTAAACAAAATAATTATTTTTTTTATCTTTTTTCGATAAATCTAAAATAAGTTCTATCCCCCTGGATTTAAATAAAGATCCAAAGTAACCTATATTAAGTTTTTTTTTCTTTTTTGGTTTACTAAAAAAAGGAGTTAACGATGACGCATTATGCAACACAGAAATCTTATTTTTGTTTATTCCATATTCGACATATCTTTTTTTAAGAGAATGGGTTGTAGTTATAATTTTAATTACTTGTTTAAAATTCAACGTTTTAAAATATCTAATTAAGAATTGAACGATTCTTCCTTCAACTATAATGTCATCATGAATTTCTAAGATGTGTTTTTTTTTAAGTATACATAAAAGTAAAGAAGTAAAAAAATTTCTTGTAATATATAAATCTTGTTTAGGGAAATTTGATTTAAGAATAGATACAATGCTATATAGGTAATAGTAAATACCAGTAGGAAATTTTTTAAAAAATTTAATTCTTATAATCTTAAATCGTGATTTAATATTATAAAAACTGAAATAATTTTTTTTTAAATCACCAGTATTAGGAAGAATTAATAATACATTATTACCCTGTTTTGTAAGACCTTCACACAGTTTTGATGTTTGAAGACTGCTGGCATTTTTAGATGGTGCAGCTGAATTTGATATATAGCAAATTTTCATTATCTAGGGTCAAAAATATATTTTTTGAAAACTTCTTTGTTGATTATTTTTTTTGGAGTAAGTAATGCCATCCTTCCAATCAGTTTAATTCTAAAATAATTATTTAATACTTTGTAATGAGGCCTTTTTATGAAATCATCCAATAAAATTATAATCTTTTTTTCAATAATTATTTTCTTAAAATTTAATAAGTTTAAACAACAAGCAACTCTGAATCTTCCATCGATTAGTATTATTTTTAGTTGGGTATTTCTGGTCAAGTGCTTATTTATGGATTTTATATAATTGTTTATTTTTTTATTTAATAAAAAAATCGGATAGGAAAAAAGACTTGTTGGTCCTAAGGAATAATATTTGATATCGTTTGTTTTTAATTGTTTTTTAATTGTCTCAAATATTTTTTTATCTGACTCAATTGAAATAAACTTAATACCCAGTTTTTTTGCTTCAAATGTAGAAGAGCCAGCGCCATATTCAAAATAAAATTTGGAATTTTTAAGCATTCTTAAAAAGAAAAAATTAGCTTTATGTGAACCAAAATTGATTTTTTTTTTAATCAAAATTTTTTCAGAAAAAAATTTTGATTTTAAGTACTCTCTTACTCTCCACATGTTTTTTAGATAAATCATTATTCTGTCAAATTAATATACTAATATATTTATTTAAAAAATAAAAAATTTATGATAGTAAAATTGTTATTACTCCACTCAGTATGAGAGATTTGATTAAACTAAAAAAATTAAAAAAACTTTGAAAAGAAAGCTATTTTATATTGCAGATTTCTCATTACCAAATATGTCCGCATATGCCTTGCATGTTTTAAAAATGTGTGATGCATTTTCTGAAAAAAAATTAGATGTAAATTTATTGATACAATTTTTAGACAAGAAAGAAAGTTTCACAAAATTAAAAAAAAACTATATTTTAAAAAATCATCTTAATATAAAGGGTTTTTTTAAAAGAAAGTTAAAAAGAAACATTTTTACAAATATATATTTCTCTATTAAAATTTTCTTTTTCTTAAAAGATAAAAATTCAGACTCTTTAATTTTCTCAAGGAGTATTCTTCCTAGTTTACTTTTAGCTTTAATGGGTAAAAAAATAATACTAGAAATGCATACACAAAATACAGGGATAACAAAATTTTTTTTTGCTTTATTTAGATTCTTTAAATTTAACAACAATATTATATTTGTTCTCATTCATAAAAATCTTAAAAAAATATTAAAGCTAGAAAAATTTAAATGTTTGATATTAGATGATTGTGTAGATGTGAGAGATTTTAAAAAAAAATATAGAACTAAAAACAGTTGTGTTTATACCGGGAGTTTTGTAGATGGTAAAGGAGTAGATACAATAATTAAGATATCTAAAAAACTTCCAAAGATAAAGTTTAATCTCTACGGTAACATCAACACTTTAAAAAAGGAAAAAATTTCATATATAAAAAAATTAAGGAATATAAAATTACATAATTTTTTAGAATATAGCAAAATACCGGAGATACTTATTTCCAATAAAATATTACTAATGCCCTACGAAGAAAAAATAGGAGTTTCAATCAAAGGTTTAGATGTATCTCAATATATATCACCTTTGAAGTTGTTTGATTACCTCGCCTCAGGTTCAGTAATAGTAGCTTCTAAAAAAAAAGTTTATGCACACATTTTAAAAAACAAAATAAATTCTTTTTTAGTAGACAATTATAATGTAAATACTTGGTGTAATATAATATCAAAAGTGATTAGCAATAAACTTGATGTTAAAAGAATTAGAAAAAATGCTACCATAACAGCTGGGAAATATACTTGGCTTAAAAGGGCTGATAAAATTTTGAAATGTTAAAAAAAAATTTTCAAAACTTAATAAATTTTTTTGGTTATGAGATCCGAAAAAAAAGAAAAAATCAAACTTAACTTTTGATGAAATACTAAAAAAAAATATCTGTGAAAGACCAATTGTATTTGATGTTGGAGCTAATTTTGGTCAATCTATAGATAGATTTTTAAATTTGTTCGATAACCCCAAAATACATTCTTTTGAGCCATTGAAAAAAGAATTCCTTGTTCTAAAAGAAAAATTTCAAAAGGAAAATATATATTTAAATAATCTTGCTTTAGGAGATAAAGAGGAGGAAAGAGAGTTTTACGTGGCAACAAAGTCTGACTCTTCTTCTTTTTATAAGATGAACCAAGATACTGAATGGATTAAAACTAGAAGTTTAGAAAATAATACGTCTATTGATAAATATGTAAATAAAATTGAAAATGTAAAAGTTACTACATTAGATCAATACGTAAAATTACAAAGTATAGAATATATCGACTTGCTTAAGATAGATACAGAGTGTCACGAAGATAAAGTTTTACTTGGTGCAAAAGATTTGCTTGAAAATAAAAAGATAAAAGCCATCCAAATAGAAATAAGATTTGATAATATCTACCAAAAATATTTTAATTTTAGTGATATAGAAAAATATTTAATACCTAATAATTTTAGAATGGTTGGAATTGAACTTGTTAACAATAACTTATTCTCAGGAATAACTTTTGCAGCCGATGTTTTATATTTTAATAGAAGCTATTTTAAAATTTAGGATTCGATTTGAAGTTTAAATAGTAGCTGAGACCTTGGAACTATAGCGTCTTGAGCTTTGTAGAAAAAACCCCAATCTTTCATTTTGCCTTGCTCTTTATTAAAAGAAACAATTCTCTCTTTTTGAACATTATCAATTGCAAAATTTAGTTTTGCAGGTTTTTTAAGTTTAAAATGTTCTAATGGTAATCTAAATTTAGTTTCCTTCCAAGCTACATAATCATACATTGTTATAATTGGCTCAGAGCTATCTTTTGTGTTTCTTAAATCAATTCTTTCTTTAAGACAAATATTTATGACTTCTTGGATAGTTTTCCATTTTGGATTGTCAGTTTTAAAACCAAAATTATTTAAATGTTTCTCTAAAACCTCTTTAATCCAAGAGCTTTCCATATAAATTAATCTTGCCGCATATAAAGAATTCAATCTTGTTGGTGCTA
>CACIHL010000012.1 GCA_902586395.1 uncultured Pelagibacteraceae bacterium
AATCAAATATTGGCGCGGGTACAATTACTTGCAATTACGATGGAGTTAAAAAAAGCAAAACAATAATTGAAGATGGCGCCTTTATAGGATCAAACACATCATTAGTTGCTCCAGTTAAAATTGGAAAAAAAGCAATTGTTGGTGCTAGTTCTGTAATAACTCAAAATGTTAAAAGTGGTTCTTTAGCACTTACAAGGGCAAAGCAAACTGAAGTAAAAAACTATAAAAGAAAAAAATAAAATATGTGTGGAATTATTGGAATAACAAGCAACAAATTGGTTTCATCACCAATTATAAATTCGCTAAAAAAATTAGAATATAGAGGTTACGACTCTGCGGGAATAGCAACGATTGACTCTGGCTTCATTAAAGAAGTTAAATGTGAGGGTAGAGTTGAAAGTTTAGAAGATGCTGTTTCAAAATCAAAGTTAACAGGAAATGTTGGAATTGGACATGTACGATGGGCAACACACGGTGTTCCAAACACAATTAACGCTCATCCACATTCTTCAGAAAATGTATCTATAGTTCATAATGGAATAATTGAAAACTCAACATTGTTAAAAAAGTTTTTAATAAATAAAGGACATAAGTTTAAGTCCCAAACGGATACAGAAGTTATTGTTCATCTTATTACTGAATATTTAAAAAAAGATAATCTTAAAGATGCAATTATTAAAGTTCTAAAAAAACTTCATGGTAGTTTTGCCTTAGGTATAATCTTTAAGGATAATCCAAATTTAATAGTTGGTGCTAGAAGGGGCTCACCTTTAGCTGTTGGATACGGCCCTGGTGAAAACTATTTAGGATCAGATTCTTATGCTTTAAAATCTATGACAAATAAAATTTCATATCTCAATGATGGTGAGTTTTGTATTATAAAAAAAGATAATGTTGAATTTTTTTAATCAGAGTGGAAAAAAAATAAATAAGAAAATATTACTTTTGTCTTCTGATGAACAAAATTATGAAAAGGGTGATTATAAACATTTCATGGCCAAAGAAATCGATGAACAACCAAACACCATTAAAAATTGTGTAAACGAGTACATAGACAAAATTAATAAAGATATAAATATTTTTAATTTTCCATTTAAAGAAAAAGAAATAAATTCTATAACTTTGATAGGATGTGGTACAGCTTATCATTCATGTATTATTGCAAAATACTGGTTTGAGCAATTAACATCTTTTGATGTTAGTGTAGATATAGCTTCAGAGTTCCGTTATAGAAAAAATAAATTTAAAAAAGATTGTCTTTATGTTTTTGTTTCTCAGTCAGGTGAAACTGCTGATACTTATGCAGCTTTAGATCTTTGTAATAAAAATAAGATGAAAACATGTTCAGTTGTCAATGTGATTGAAAGTTCAATTGCAAGAGACTCTAAGTTTGTCTTACCAATTCATTGTGGACCAGAAATTGGTGTTGCATCAACTAAAGCTTTTTTGGGACAAATGCTTGTTTTATATATACTTTGCTTAAAATTAGCTCAAAAAAGAAAAGATATCAGTAAAAAAGATTATCTAATAAGAATTAAAAAATTATTTAGTCTTGCTGAGTTAGTAAAAAAATCTTTAATGACTGAAGACAAAATACAATCAATATGCAGTTCATTCATTGATGCAAAAGGATCAATGTTTTTAGGAAGAGGCTACTCTTTTCCAATAGCATTGGAAGGAGCACTAAAACTTAAAGAGTTAGCATATGTACATGCTGAAGGATATCCAGCGGGTGAAATGAAACATGGTCCATTAGCGCTAATTGAAGATGGAATGCCTGTTGTTGTAATTGCCCCAAGAGATCAACATTATAAAAAAACAATTTCGAATATGCAGGAAGTAATAGCTAGGGGAGCAAAAGTTTTACTTATTACAAATAAAAGTAAAGATGAAGTATATTCTGAAAATATATGGGAGACTATTGAAGTTGAAAATACAAATGATGATTTGTTTCCTTTTTTAGTTACTATTCCTCTACAAAAACTCGCCTACTACTCAGCATTAAAAAAAGGTTATGACATCGATAAACCCAGAAATTTGGCTAAATCAGTAACTGTTGAGTAAAAAAATAAGTGTTCTCTTTTGTCATAATTTGGTTATATATTCATCTTAAGGTTGAAACATGAAAAATTGGAAAGTTAATTCTTGGAGAAAACATCCTGTTAAGCACGTCCCATCATACGATGATGAGAAAGAACTTAACATGGTACTAAATAAACTAAAATCTTCTCCACCATTGGTATTTGCTGGCGAGACCAGACATTTAAAAGATCAACTTGCAGAAGTTGTAGATGGTAAAGCATTCTTACTTCAAGGAGGAGATTGTGCGGAAAGTTTTGCAGAATTTCATCCTGATAACATCAGGGATACTTTTAAAGTAATTTTACAAATGTCACTTATTTTAACTTATTCAGCATCTCTGCCAGTTGTTAAACTTGGAAGAATTGCTGGACAGTTTTCTAAACCAAGAAGTGCACCAACTGAAAAACAAGGTGGAAAAGAATTACCAAGTTATCTAGGAGATAACATTAACTCAATTGAATTTAATGAAAAAGCTAGAAGACCTGATCCAAAAAGATTGTTTAGGGCATACTCTCAATCAGCATCTACACTTAATTTGTTAAGAGCCTTTTCAAATGGAGGTTTTGCAGATTTAAAAAAAGTTCATCTATGGAATTTGGGATACATTAAAAATAGTCCACAAGCTAAAAAATTCAAAGAGTTAGAGGACAAAATTGCAGACGCACTTGGATTTATGGCAGCTTGCGGAATAACTCCAGAATTTAATAGAAGATTGTACACAGTTAATTTTTGGACTTCTCATGAAGCTCTTCATTTACCATTTGAAGAAAGTATGACAAGAACAGATTCTACTACAGGAGAATACCATGACACGTCCGCTCACTTTGTTTGGATCGGTGATAGAACTAGACAATTAGATGGTGGACATGTTGAATTTTGTAGAGGAATAGAAAATCCAATTGGCATTAAATGTGGACCAACTTCAAAAGCAGATGAGATAGCAAAAATTTGTGAAGTCATTAATCCTAAAAATGAAAAAGGAAAAATTACTCTTATTTCGAGATATGGACACGATAAAGTTGAAAAATTTTTACCAAAACTTATAAGAGGAATTAAAAAAGAGGGTTTAAATGTAGTTTGGTCATGTGATCCGATGCATGGAAATACTTTGGTCTCTACAACTGGATTTAAAACAAGACCATTTAACAATGTGGTCAAAGAGGTTAAAAATGTTTTTGAGGTTCATCAAAGTGAAGGATCTTATGCTGGCGGACTTCATATAGAAATGACAGGTCAGAATGTGACAGAATGTACTGGTGGTGCAAAAAATATTTCAGACCAAGATTTATCAAGCAGATACCATACACATTGCGATCCAAGATTGAATGCTGATCAGGCCTTGGAATTGGCTTTTTTGATTTCTGATGAGATTAAAAAGAATTCCAATTATGCAAAAAATGCAATTAAAGCGGCATCTTAGACATTTAAAAATTTAATTTTTACATTATATAGGAATCATGGATGCATCAAAAAAAGCTTTATTTATAAAAGACTGGATATTGAATTATGTTAATTCAATGCCAAAAAAGGCAGAGTCATTAGTTATAGGTATTTCTGGGGGAATAGACTCCTCTGTTTCTAGTACATTGAGTGCAATGACAGGTTTAAAAACTATAGTTTTATCTATGCCAATTAAGCAAAAAGATACTCAACACGATTTAAGTATAAGACATCAAGAGTGGTTGAAAAAGAATTTCAAAAATGTTCAAGGTCACACAATAGAGTTAGATAGTTTGTTTAAAACATTTGGAAATACTTTAGGTAAATTTGATAGCGAACACGGGATGGCCAATTCACGTGCAAGGCTAAGAATGGCAACTCTTTATCAAGTTGCTGCAGCTAACAATGGAATAGTGGTTGGAACAGGAAATAAAGTAGAAGATTTTGGAGTTGGCTTTTATACAAAATATGGTGATGGAGGAGTTGATATATCTCCAATTGCAGATTGCAATAAAACAGAAGTATGGGAACTTGGAAGAGAATTAAAAATACTTGATGATATTATTAATGCAGCACCAACAGACGGTCTTTGGGATGATGGTAGAACTGATGAAGGTCAATTAGGATTATCATATAAAGAAATAGAAGAAGCTATGAATAACGAGAATTCTAAAAATCGAGATAAATATATTCAAATTAGAAAATCAAACTTGCACAAAATGGAGCCAATTCCAGTATGCAAGATTCCCAATTAATCAAATAGATTCACAAATCTAAATTAAAAGTATATTCCTTATACAATGAATAAAGATATATATTTAACTAATAGTCTAGGTGGAAAAAAAGAAAAATTCACACCAATAAATCCTAAGAAAGTTAGGATGTATGTTTGTGGACCCACAGTATATGATGATCCTCATATTGGTAACGCTAGACCTTTAGTAGTTTTTGATATTCTTTTTAAAGTGCTTAAATGTAAATATGGGAAATCCTCAGTTTTATATGCAAGAAATATAACTGATGTTGATGATAAAATTATAGATGGTGCAAAAAAGAAAAATATATCAATAGATAAATTAACTAAAGATATTACAAAACGTTTTAATGATGATTGTAATTATTTAAATTGTGAAAAACCTTCTTTTGAGCCAAAAGCTACTGAGAATATTCCATTAATGATCGATATGATAAATATTCTTATTAAAAAAAATAATGCATATGAAAATAAATCTCATGTCTATTTTAATGTATCGAGTTTTAAAGATTACGGAAAACTATCAAATAAAAATGTTGATGAACTTTTTGCAGGAGCTAGGGTTGAGGTATCAGAAAATAAGAAAAGACCTGAAGATTTTGTTTTATGGAAACCATCAACCGAAGATGAACCTGGATGGGATTCTCCTTGGGGGAGAGGTAGACCAGGGTGGCATATAGAGTGTTCTGCGATGTCAAAAAAGTTTCTTGGAGATACATTTGATATACATGGAGGAGGACGTGATTTATTATTTCCACACCACGAAAACGAAATAGCACAATCAAGATGTGCAAATGAAAATAAATCATTATCAAATTATTGGATACACAATGGATTTATTACAGTTTCAAATGAGAAAATGGCAAAGTCTCAGGGGAATGTTTTTAAAATAAAAGATTTTTATGAAAAGTATAATGGTCAAGTTTTAAGATTAGCATTAATGTCAACTCATTATAGGCAATCTATGGATTGGAGCGAAGATTTATTAATACAATCAAAAAAAACTTTAGACAAATGGTACGAGTGCCAAAAAAAACCAGAGGGTAAAGTATTAATACCAGATGATGATTTAGTTCCTCTTTATGAAGATTTAAATACACCGGGTTATATAAGCAATATTCACAAATTGTATGATAAAGCTGCAAAAGGATCAGATAAGGATAAAGAAATTTTTACGACAGCATGTAATTTTATTGGCCTTTTAACTGAGCCAAAATCAAAATGGCATGAGTTTAAGAAAAATATTCTAAAAATTTCAGAGGGAGAGATTTTACAAAAGATAAAAGACAGAAATGTTGCTAGAGATAGTAAAAATTACGAATTAGCTGACAAAATAAGAAATGAGCTTTTAGACAAAGGTATTTTAATTGAAGATAAAGATGATAAAACAACTTGGAAAATTAAATGAGCAAAGAACGACTTTATATATTTGACACAACATTGAGAGATGGTGCACAGACTCAAGGTGTACATTTTTCAATTGATGAAAAAACAAAGATTGCGCATGCTTTAGATGATCTTGGCGTTGATTATATTGAAGGGGGTTGGCCAGGGGCTAATCCATCTGATACAGAATTTTTTCAAAAAGGTTTAGATTTAAAAAACTCTACCTTTACTGCTTTTGGGATGACAAAAAAAACTGGAAGAAGTGCTGAAAATGATCCAGGCTTATCAGCAATTCTAAATTCAAATACTAAATCTGTTTGTTTGGTTGGAAAGTCATGGGATTTTCATGTTGATGTTGCATTAGGCATATCCAATGAAGAAAATTTAGAAAATATAAAAGAGACCACAAAACATTTTGTTAAAAATAATAAAGAATTCATGTTTGATGCCGAACACTTTTTTGATGGTTATAAGGCAAACCCAAAATATGCTTTAGCTTGTGTTAAAGCTGCTTATGATAATGGTGCTAAATGGATAGTTCTTTGTGATACAAATGGTGGAACACTTCCTCACGAAGTAACAGAAATAGTTAAAGAAGTTTCAAAACACATACCAGGAGAAAATTTAGGTATTCACGCACACAATGATACAGGTAATGCTGTTGCAAATTCAATTGCAGCTGTTTTATCGGGGGCAAGACAAATACAAGGTACTATTAATGGTTTAGGTGAAAGATGTGGTAACGCTAACTTAATGTCAATTATACCAACTTTTCATCTTAAGAAAGAATTATCAGATAAATTCGAGATAAGTATCAAAGAAAAAAATATCAAACATATTACACAATGTTCAAGACTACTTGATGAAATATTAAATAGAAAACCGAATAAACATCTACCATATGTGGGTGCTGCAGCATTTTCACACAAAGGTGGTTTACATGTGTCTGCTGTTCAAAAAGATCCTAAAACTTACGAGCATATAAATCCAGAAGATGTTGGTAACAACAGAAACATAGTTGTTTCTGATCAATCAGGTAAATCAAATATCTTATCTAGACTTAAAACAATTGGAATAGAAATTGAAGAAAACGATCCTAAAGTTAAAAAACTATTAGAGGAAGTTAAAGACAGAGAATTCATCGGTTATAGTTATGATGGAGCTGATGCCTCGTTTGAATTATTGGCCAGAAGAGTAATGGGAGAAATTCCAAGATACATTTCAATTAAAGAATATGATGTTTCAGTTTCAAAAAATAATAAAGATGAAATTGTTTCAAAAGCAAGAGCAAAATTAGAAGTTGATGGTGAACAAATAGTTTGTGAAGGAGAGGGTAATGGACCTGTCAATGCTCTAGATAATGCTATAAGAAAGAATGTTACAAAATTAGAAAAATATTCTGAATATTTAAAAGATTTAAAACTAGTTGACTATAAGGTTAGAATTTTAAACACAGGAACTGAAGCGACTACAAGAGTATCTATTGAAAGTACCGACTCTCAAGGAAAAAATTGGTTCACCATTGGCGTATCACCAAACATAATTGATGCATCCTTCAAAGCTCTTATCGATAGTTTAGATTTTAAATTATATAAGGATAAAGCTCCTGCAAGTAAATAAATGAAAATCAAGAAGTTCTCTAAGAAACCTACTGATATTGAAAGCAGAGTAGGAGCAGATCCTGTTGTTTGTTACCCAAACGAAAGCATAAATAATAATCTTGAAAAATTACATCAAGCTAGAAAACACATTAAACAAATCGATGAAGTTATTGTTCCCCCAAGAGATGCTAAAACTTTCAATGTTAAATCAGGTAATTTCTTTAGAATTGAAAGTGTTGAAGGACCCCAAGTTGGAGATTTAAATTTATTTCAAGCTGATAATCTAAATGAAAAGTTTTATTCTGGAAAAACTAGAGCTCTCTATGGAACACATATTTCTGTTGGAGATAAAATGTTTAGTAGTTTCCCGTATTTAAGATCATTGGCTACAATTACGTGGGATACATTAGATTGGTATGGTTATGACAAAGATGGGGGTTCCGTCCACGATGTTATTGGTACCAGATGTGATCCTTACACGTATAAATTAACATCAAACAACGATTATCATTATTGTTGTCATTCAAACTTAACTAGAGCTTTGGTTAAAGAGAAAAATGTCGAATTAGATGATGCAGAAAAAATTGTGCACGATGTATTAAATGTATTTATGCTTACTGGTTTTACCAATGAAACTAAACAATACTTTATGAAATCAAGTCCTGTAAGACCTGGCGATTATTTAGAATTTTTTGCAGAAACAGATCTATTAGGGGTTTTATCTGCTTGCCCAGGTGGAGACTGTGGATCAGAACATTCATCTGATGTAGCAAAGTGTTATCCCTTAAAGGTTTCTATATGGGATGTTGATCAAAAATATCTTAAAGGAATTAATCCTTCAACATTATCTAATTATAATAGAAATCATGGCATCAAATAAATGAACAAGAATAAAGTTACATTTATTTTACATAAACCACAGCTATCAGAAAATATTGGCGCATGCGCAAGAGCAATAAAAAATTTTAATTTTCAAAAGTTATACTTGATCGATCCAAAACCTATTTTTCCTAACGATAAAATATTAGCAACATCTGTCGGAGCAAAAGACATCATAAAGAAAAGCAAAGTATTTAGTAATTTAGAAAGTTCATTAGGAGATATTGATATATTAATCGCTACATCTGCAAGATTTAGAAACAAAAATGTGAAACATATTAATCTTGAGGGTCTAAAAAAAATAGATTTTAGAAAAAAAATTGGATTTCTATTTGGTTCAGAAGCATCAGGGTTATCAAATAAAGAAGTAAGTTATGCAAATTACACTTTACAAATACCAACAAATAAAAATTTTAAATCTTTAAATTTATCGCACAGTTTAATAATTATTGCTCAATTCATATCAAGTTTTTTAAAATCTAAATCAAATCATTTTAAAAAATCTAAAAAGGTAAAGAAAGCATCAAAAAAGGAAATTCAAGCAATGATAAACTTATGTTTAAACAATCTAAATGAAATTAATTTTTTCAAGCATAAAGAAAAAAAACCTATAATGCTTGAAAATTTAAGAAACATTTTTTATAGAATGGAACTTTCGGATAAAGAAACACGTATTTTATCAAGTGTATTTGCAAGTTTAGGAAAAAAACGTTGATTGACAAATAAGATGTTAAGTTTATAAACCATTTCACTAAATGACAAAAAGATTAAATTCTAAACACAAAATCGATAGAAGGTTAAAAGTAAACCTTTGGGGAAGACCAAAGAGTCCTTTTAATAAAAGAGCATATCCTCCAGGACAACATGGACAATCTAAAAATGCAAAACTATCAGATTATGGAACTCAACTTCAAGCTAAGCAAAAATTAAAATCATATTATGGAAATATTAATGAGCGACAATTCAGAAATGTTTATAGAAAAGCTATTATGAAAAAAGGTGATACTGCGGAAAATTTAATAGGATTACTTGAAAGAAGACTAGACTCAGTTATCTACAGAGCAAAATTTTCTAGTACAATATTTTCATCAAGACAGTTTATTAATCATGGACACGTAAAGGTGAATGGAAAAAAGGTAAATATTTCAAGCTACCTTTTAAGCGAAGAGGATACTATCGAGATAAAAGATAAATCAAAACAATTAGCTATCATTGATATTGCACTAGCTAATAAAGAAAGAGATATTCCTGAATACTTACAAGTAGATGAAAAAAAAAGAACTATAAAGTTTGTCAGAACACCAAAGTTTGAAGAAGTTCCTTATCCTGTTGTTATGGAGCCAAATCTAGTAATCGAATATTACTCTAGATAATATTATTTTTTATATCCTATACCCTTTTCGTCAAAAACTTTTTTAAGTTCACCGTTTTCAAACATTTCTTTGATGATATCACATCCACCTATAAATTCTTTTTTAATATAAAGTTGAGGGATTGTTGGCCACTCGCTATAAATTTTAATACCTTCACGAATTTTTTGGTCTTTTAATACATCAACACTTTGATATTTAACCTCCAAAATTTTTAAGATGTTAGAGACAGCCATTGAGAAACCACACTGAGGAGCTTCTGGACTTCCTTTCATGAATAAACAAACATCGCTGTTGTTTATTGAATTTTCTATTTGTTCTTTAACTTGTTGATCCATTAATTTTCCTTTGTCTTAAGCGCAAGAGCATGAAGTTCGTTTCCCATTTTTCCTTTTAGAGCATCATACACCATTTTATGCTGTTGTACTTTATTTTTACCTTTAAATTGAGAAGAAGTCACTGTGGCGGAATAGTGATTCCCGTCACCAGCCAGGTCTTGAATATCAATAGATGCATCTGGCAGAGCCTCTTTAATCATTTTTTCAATTTCTTTTAAATCCATTGCCATAATTAACTCATGTATTTATATAACCAACCTTTATAAAATTCTGTCACCTTGTCCACTGTTAAAGTTAGCTCATCATTTATGATAATCTCTTTATCTGTTGTTTCTCCCAGTAAATCAAAATGTACAGAGTTTTTCTTTAAAATACTCTCTACTTTTTTTAGATTATTTTTATCTACCTCAATAATATATCTACCTTGATCCTCAGAGAAAAAATATTGATAAATATTTATTAAGTCCTTGAACTTGTTGAATTTAATCCCCTTACCGCCAGCTATACACATCTTTAATGCACCAATCATTATTCCACCAAGAGATACATCGTGGACTGACAACGCTAACTTTTCTTTGATAAGTTTAAGAGCTGTTTCACCATTATTTTTTTCATTAAATAAGTTTATTTCAGGCGGCGGTCCTTTTTTTTCATCTAAAATTACTTTAGCAAAGATGCTTTGATCTAAACTACCTTCTGTTTTTCCTATTACCAAAACTAAATTTCCTTTAGATTTAAAATTCATACTCATTAAGTTTTTGTAATCTTTAATTAACCCAACGCCTCCAATTGTTGGTGTAGGTTTGATACCTTTATCTTTTGTTTCGTTGTAAAAAGATACATTTCCTGAAACAACAGGAAAATTTAGATACTTACTTGCTTCATTAATTCCATCAATGCATTCAACAAATTCACCCATATTTTCTTTTTTTTCTGGGTTTCCAAAATTTAAACAATTCGTTATTGCTATAGGTTCTGCACCAACTGAAACCAGATTTCTCCAAGCTTCACAAACAACTTGTTTTCCTCCTGTAAACGGATGTGCATAACAGTAGGAAGCAGATGAATCAACTGAAGAAGCCACTGCTTTATTTGTGCCGTGTACTCTAACAACTCCTGCATCACCACCAGGTTTTTGAATTGTATCTCCCATAACAGTATGATCATATTGTTCCCATATCCATTGCTTAGAACAAATATTTGGATGAGAAATCATTTTTTTAATTACATCATTAAACTTTAATTTTTTTAATTCATTATTTGAAAATTTGATCTTTTGGGGAAGTTTGGTTTTTTTCCAAGGCCTATCATACATTGGAGCTTCATTTGCCAAAAATTTAATTGGTACATTTGCTACTTTTTCTTTTTCAAAATAAAGCTCAATATTTTTGGAATTAGTTGTTTTTCCTATTACTGCAAAATCTAGGTTCCATTTATCAAATATTTTTTTGGCACTATCTTCCTTCCCATTTTCTAAAACTATCAACATTCTTTCTTGGCTTTCAGATAACATAATTTCATAAGGTGTCATTTTCTCTTCTCTGCATGGAACTTTATCTAAATGTAATTCTATTCCTAAATTTCCTTTTGAAGCCATTTCAATACTTGAGGAAGTTAAACCTGCAGCACCCATATCTTGTATCGCAATAATCGATTTATCAGACATTAATTCCAAACAAGCTTCTAAAAGAAGTTTTTCAGTAAAAGGATCTCCAACTTGAACAGTAGGTTTTTTTTCCTCTATTTTGTCATCAAATATTGCTGATGCCATACTTGCTCCATGAATACCATCCCTTCCTGTTTTTGAGCCAACATAAATTACTGGTTTGTTTATCCCTGCAGCTTTTGAGTAAAAAATTTTATTTTTATTTACCAAACCTAATGTCATTGCATTTACTAAAATATTTCCATTATAAGATTGATCAAAGCAAGTTTGGCCGGCTATAGTTGGTACGCCAATACAATTTCCATAGCCTCCAATCCCTTTAACAACACCTCTTAACAAATTTTTAGTTTTTTTGTGTTGGGTTGAGCCAAAATGAATTGAATTTAGGTTTGCAATGGGTCTTGCGCCCATTGTAAAAACATCTCTCATTATTCCACCAACACCTGTTGCTGCACCTTGATAAGGTTCTATAAATGAAGGATGATTATGACTTTCAATTTTAAAAACTATTGCATCGTCATCTCCAATATCAATTACCCCAGCATTTTCACCTGGACCTTGAATTACTTTTTTGCCCTTAGTGTTTAGTTTTTTTAAATGAACTCTTGAAGATTTGTAGGAGCAATGTTCATTCCACATTGCTGAAAAAATTCCAAGTTCTGTTAAATTTGGAACACGCTTTAACAAATCACAAATCTTTTTATATTCATCAGGCTTTAAACCATGATCTACTGCAATTTTTTCATTTACTTCCATTATTTCAAATTCTTTAATAAATTTTCAAAAAATATTGAGCCATCTTCACCAGATAAACTTTGATCTATCATTCGCTCTGGGTGAGGCATCATTCCTAAAATATTTTTCTTTTCATTAAATATTCCTGCAATATTTTTTATTGCACCGTTCGGATTTGACTTATCATCTACTTTTCCATCAGAGCCACAGTAGTAAACTGCAATTTGATTGTTATCTTCTAAAGACTTTAGTTCATCTTCAGTGCAAAAATAATTTCCCTCATTATGAGCTATGTGAAGCTCTAAGACATCTTTATCTATATTTTCAAAAAATTTGTTTTCACTATTGTTAACTTTGACAAATATATTTTTACAAATAAACTCAATATTCTTATTTTGTTGAAGAACGCCTTTTAATAGACCTGTTTCTGTTAAGATTTGAAATCCATTGCAAATTCCTAAAACTAACCCCCCAGAGTTTGCAAAATCAATAACTGATTGAATAATCTTAGATTTTCCTGCAATACTTCCGCATCTAAGATAGTCCCCATAAGAAAATCCTCCTGGCAAAACAATTAAATCACTTTTGGGCAATTTATCATCGTCATGCCAGACCATTTTATTTTTAAAACCAAATTTTTTTAATGCAACATCCATATCCCTATCACAATTGGATCCTGGGAATATTATGACCGATGAATTCATTAAATAATTTTAAAATCCTCAATGACTTGATTGGCTAGAAGCTTTTTACAAATTTCTTCTGCAGAGAGTTTTGCTTTTTGTTCATCACTTTCATCAATATCTATATCAAAATATTTTCCTTGCCTTACGTCTTTAACATTTGCAAAGCCCATTCCATTTAATGTTTGTTGTATTGCTTTACCTTGAGGATCAAGAACTCCAGATTTAAGAGTAACAATTACCTTTACTTTCATTTATTTTTTGTTTTTTACCGCTTTTGGTTTTTCAAAGTTGACAGCTTGTATATTGGATTGTTCGTGAAGGATACCTAATCTTTTTGCTACTTCTTGATATGCATTAATTAAATTTCCAAGATTATTTCTAAATCTATCTTTATCTAATTTTTTATCAGTCTTATTATCCCATAATCTGCATGTGTCTGGACTTATCTCATCTGCTAATAATACATCTATTTTACCATTGTTTTTAATTCTTCCAAATTCAACTTTAAAATCTACAAGTTTGATACCAACACCTCTAAACATACCTACCATGAAGTCATTTATCCTTAGTAGTTGTTTATCTATTTTTTCTATTTCTTTTTTAGTTGCCCATTTAAAAGTGTAGATATGCTCTTTAGATATAAGAGGATCTCCCAGTTCATCGTTTTTTAAACAATATTCAATTAATGGATCTTCTAAAATGGTACCGTCTTCTATACCAAGTCTTTTTGTAAGAGAACCAGTTGCAATATTTCTCACAATAAATTCAATCGGAATAATTTCGACATGTTTTATAAGCTGTTCTCTCATATTAAGTCTTTTTACTAAATGATTTTTTATTCCAACTTGATCTAAATTCATTAAAATATGTTCTGAAATTCTATTGTTTAAAACACCTTTACCTTCAATTTTTGCTTTTTTCTGATTGTTAAAAGCGGTTGCATCATCTTTAAAGTGCTGAATTACAAAGTCTTTATTGTCAGTAGCAAAAATAACTTTTGCTTTACCTTCGTATAATTTTTTAGTTTTTTTCATTATTTAAACACTCTTCTAAAAATATAATTTACATTTTTTAAATGTTTGGAATATGTAAACACTTTATCAATTTTTTTCTCAGAAATTAGCGATGTTATTGATCTATCCTTTTTAAGCAGTTCAATTAGATTGGTATTTTTGTTAAAGCTATTAATTGCATGCGTTTGAATTTTTTTGTAAGCCTTTTCTCTTGAAAGACCAACTTTTGTAAGTTCTAACATCATCTCTTGTGAAAAAATTACTCCTTTAGTTATATTAAGATTTTTCATCATATTTTTTGGATAAATAATCATATTATCCACAAGATTTGTAAGTCTAAATAAAGCAAAATCTAAAGTAATATTTGCATCAGGACCTATATTTCTCTCTACGCTAGAGTGAGATATATCTCGCTCATGCCAAAGAGCAATATTTTCAAGTGCAGGGATTACACTACTTCTTACAAGTCTTGCAAGACCTGTTAAATTTTCACTTAATATTGGATTTTTTTTATGAGGCATTGCCGAAGATCCTTTTTGACCTTTTGAAAAAAATTCTTGTAACTCATAAACTTCAGATCTTTGCAAATGTCTAATCTCTGTTGCAAACCTTTCAATAGATCCAGCTATAATTCCTAAAACAGAAAAATAATAAGCATGTCTATCTCTTGGAATGATTTGCGTTGATATTGGTTCAGGCTTAAGTTTTAATTTTTTTGATACAAAAACCTCAACTCTTGGATCTATATTAGCAAAAGTCCCAACTGCTCCAGAAATAGCACATGTTGAAACTTCATCTATAGCATTTTGTAATCTTTTTTTATTTCTTTTAAATTCTTCATAGTAAGTTGCTAGCTTTAAACCAAATGTTATTGGCTCGGCGTGAATACCGTGACTTCTTCCGATACATGGGGTCATTTTATGTTTTAAAGCTTTTTTTTTAATTACAGATAATAATTTTTCTATATTTTTCATTAAAATTTTACCTGATTGGACTAATTGAATATTGAAACTTGTATCAAGTACATCTGATGATGTCATTCCCTGGTGAAGGTATCTTGCTTTAATTCCTGTTTTTTCAGTTATTGAAGTTAGAAAAGCAATTATGTCGTGTTTAACTTTATCTTCAATTTGATGAATTCTTTTAACATTAATTTTGCCTCTTCGCCTAACTATGGTTGCCACACCCTTAGGAATAATCTTAAATTTTTCCATTGCTTGAGCTGCAGCAATCTCAACATCTAACCAAATTTTATACTTGTTTTCTTCTGACCAAATTTCTGCAAGTTCTTTTCTTGAATATCTCGATATCATTAATTGTAAGGAGGCTCCTTATAACCTTTAGCAGATTCTGTGAAAATTTCATAACCATTTTCAGTAATCCCTACAGTATGCTCAAATTGTGCAGATAATGTTTTATCTTTTGTAACTGCTGTCCAACCATCATTTAAAACTTTAGTGTGATATTTTCCAGCATTTATCATAGGCTCAATAGTAAAAGTCATACCTGGTTTTAATTCATCTCCAGTATCCTTTGATCCATAGTGAAGTATATTTGGCTCTTGGTGAAAATTTGTTCCTATCCCGTGACCACAAAAATCTCTTACAACTGAAAAACCATTTTTTTCTACAAAAGATTGTATCTCATGACCAATATCACCAATTCTTTTTCCAGGCTTTAATATTTTAATTGCTCTGTTAAGAGACTCGTAAGTAACATTAATAAGTTTTTTTGATTTTACAGAGATATCACCAACAGTATACATTCGACTCGTGTCCCCGTAGTGATCATTAATTATAGCGGTCACATCTATATTAACAATATCTCCATCTTGAAGTGTTCTGTCACCAGGTATACCGTGACAAACAACATGATTAACTGAAGTGCAAATTGATTTTTCAAATCCTCTATAAAATTGTGGAGCGGAATATCCACCGTTATCTCTTATAAATTCATAACAAAGTTTATCAATATGATTTGTTGCTGTCCCTTCTTTCACATAATCTGTAATCATGTCTAAAGTTTTAGATGCCAATGACCCGGCAATTCTCATTTTTTCAAATTTTTCCAAATAGTTACTCATCAATAATTTCTATTTTTTTTTCTATTCTGATTTCTTTATCGTTTAATTTACATCTATAAGCTAAAAATTTAACACCATCTTTTTTAACTTTTAAATAATTTTTATAATATTCAGCATCGATGTCTTTAGCTATTTTAAATTTATTTATACCTTCAATTTGAGTTAAAAATAAGACAAACGGTTTAAAGCCTTTTTTTATTGATTCAGCTAACTTAATTAAATGTTTTGAGCCTCTAGCAGTTATAGCATCCGGAAACTCTGCAAAATCTTTACTTCTTAAAAGAGTTACATTTTTTACTTCGAGTATATTTTTATCACATAAGAAATCAAACCTTGTATCATCTGAATATTTAAATTCTGGCTTAATTTCTTTAACATTTTTCATTTCACTAATTAATTTTTTATTAAGACCGTCCAATACTATTTTGTTTGCTCTGTGAGTATTAACACCAATCATACGATTATTTGATTTAATCATTTCTAATGTAAATTTAAGTTTTCTTTTTGGATCATTATTTCTGGAGACAAAAACTGTATTTCCTGGATCTAAAAGACCCATCATCGAGCCAGTGTTGGGACAGTGTGCAGTAATCTTTGAATTATTTACTTTGATATCGATAAAAAATCTTTTATACCGCTTGATTAGTTTGCCTTTGATTAAAGTATTGGTAAATTTCATATTTATTAATTTATATTTGTATATGAAAAATAAAAAAGAAATAAATGCAGGCATAATTATAATTGGAAATGAAGTTCTTTCTGGAAGGACTAAAGATATCAACACAAGTACTTTATCAATATGGTTGAATTCTTTAGGTGTAGAAGTAAAGGAAGTAAGAATAATCCCT
>CACIHL010000013.1 GCA_902586395.1 uncultured Pelagibacteraceae bacterium
GACATAGAAAATTTTTTAGAAAAGCCATTAAATTCAATAGCAAAAAATGCTGAAAAAATTGAATTATTAGATATCAGAGGATTGAAAAAATTAAAGTTTAGAGAAAGAAATGTATTTGAAGGCCATGACGACCACGGCCATAAAGAAGATGACCATGATGATCATGCCAAAAAAGAAGATGGTCATGATGACGAACATAAAGATGAACACGGTCATGATGATGATCATAAAAATTTAATATGGGATAAGCCAACTAGTTTTGATCAAAAAATACTTAAAAAAGTACATGATGAAAATTATGTCGATATGGTTAAAAAAAGTTTTCCTAATCAAGGATTAAAATTTTTGGATGGCGACACTATAATTTCACCCGGAAGCGAAGATGCTACAATTGATGCAGTGGGATCGGTAATTAAAGCAATAGACGGTATTGAACAGAAAAAATTCAGAAATGCTTTTTGTGTAGTAAGACCCCCCGGTCACCACGCAGAAAAAAATAAAGCTATGGGTTTTTGTATATACAATAATTGTGCAGTTGCAGCTCATTACCTAATGGAAAAGTATAAATATAAAAAGATTGCAATTTTTGATCCTGATGTTCATCATGGAAATGGAACCCAAGATATTTTTTTTGATAATAAAAATGTTTTATACTTATCTACACATCAATATCCATTTTATCCAGGTACTGGAAGTGAAAAAGAAAAAGGTAAACACAATAATATTTTTAACGTGCCTCTTCCTGCTGGGACTACATCAGAAAAATATATGAATGCTTTGGATAGAGTTTTAGATAAACTTGTTGAATTTAAACCTGAATTTTTGATTTTAAGCATGGGTTTCGATGCGAATATTGCCGATCCTCTAGCACAGTTTGAGTTAAAGTCTGAAGATTTTTATGAGATTACAAAAAGAACTCTTAAAGCAACAAACGAATTCACTAATGGAAAAGTTATATCAGTGTTAGAAGGAGGGTACGACCTTAAGGCCCTTGCAGATAGTGCGTTTAATCATGTAAATGCTCTCGAAGAAAATAATTAATGAAATTGTATAAGATCAAAAAGTCTAGAATAGACAATAAGAGAGGTTTATATGCAACTAAAGATATTAAAGAAGGAACAAAAATAATTAATTATATTGGAAAAATCATTACAAATAGAGAAGTTGAAGAGTCAACAAAATTTGACAATAATAAACCAATCTATTTATTCACACTTAATAATAGATATACCTTAGATGGAGATTTTCATTGGAATACTGCAGGTTTGATTAATCATTCATGTAATAATAATTGTGACTATGTGGGAAAAGGTTATAAGGTTTGGGTATCAGCAATAAGAGATATTAAAAAAGGGGAAGAACTCACTTGCGACTATGGTTTTGGATTTGATAAAGACTATAAACAGTTTCCTTGTAAATGTGGTGCAAAAAATTGTTGCGGATATATTGTAAGAGCAGGTTCAAGGTTTAGGATAAATAAAAAATTCGCTATTAGTAAAAAAACTAATAAATCACTTTAGTCAAATACAGTCCCTCTGCTGGAGCAGGCGGCGCACAATTAATTCTTTTTTTTAATCTGATTATTTTTTCAAATTTTTGGATACTCCACTTACCCTCACCAATATACTTCAAACAACCAATCATCGATCTTACTTGATTTTGAAGGAATGACTGAGCTTTTATCTCAATCTCAATAATGTCTTTTCTAGTTAAAAATTTTATTGATTTAATTGTTCTTACTGGAGTTTTTGCAGAACAACTTGATGATCTAAACGTTGAAAAATCTTTTGTACCGATTAATTTTTTTGCACCTTTTTTCATCATTGCTAGATTTAGTTTTTTAATTATGTGCCAACACCTTTTATTTTTTAACACAGATCCAGATTTACGATTTAAAATAACATATTTATACACCCTTGCTTTAGCAGAATATCGAGCGTGAAAAGTAAGCTTCCTTTTTTTTAAGTCTAAAATACTAATGCCGTATCTTGATAAAAAATGATTAGCTGATTTTAAAAATTTATAGTTTTCTTTTATTTTTGTAATTGTATCAAAATGAGCTGATTGTTCCAAAGCATGAACTCCGGAGTCAGTTCTGCCTGATCCTATTATATTTACCTTTTCTTTAAAAATTTTAGAAAAAGTGTTTTGAATTCTCCCTTGAATTGTTTTCCCTTTTCTCTGTACTTGCCATCCATTATAATTTGTACCATCATATTCAATAAGAATTTGATATCTATTCATTAAGGATGCAGCCTTTACTTATTTTTGAACCATTTAAAAATTCATTTATTTCTTGAATTTTTTTTCCCTCTTTTTGAATTTCAATAACCTTTATGCTTTCATTATTTGAGCATGCTATCTCAAGTTTGTCATTAATAACTTCACCGATGGGTCCTGATCCATTTCCAATTTCAGCTTTTAATATTTTATATCTATCTCCTTTAAATGTAAAATACGCCCCTGGATTAGGGTGCAAACCATTTATTTTTCCAATGATTTTTTTGGCACTATCACTCCAAAATATCCTCCCCTCTGCTTTGTTTATTTTTTCAGCATATGTTGCCTTGGAATGGTCTTGTTCTTTAAAATTCGCTTTACCACTTATAATACTATCTATGTTTTCAATAACTTTTAAAGTTGCAAGTTGAGATAATTTTTCTTCAAGCTCAGTTGCATTTAGATCTAAGTTAATTTTAATTTTATAAGTTTCAAGAACAGGACCAGCATCTAAATGTTCATTAATTTTCATGAAACTAATTCCCGTTTCAATATCCTGGCTCATTATTGCTCTTTGTATTGGAGCAGCGCCTCTGAATTTAGGCAAAATAGATGCATGTATATTAAAAAACCCTTTTTCGGAAAGTTCCAAAAATTCCTTTGGTATTATTTGACCATAAGAAATTACCATAACTATTGTTGGCTTTATTTTTTTTATAAAATCATATTCATCAATATTATTTTTAAGACTACTTGGCGTTCTAATTGGTAAGCCGAGTAATTCAGACTTAACTTGAATTGGGGTTTTTTGAACTTTCATTCCCCTGCTAGATTTTTTTGGCGGCTGAGTATAAACAGCAGAAATATTAAGTTTACTCTCGCTTATCTTTTCAAGTATAGGTACAGCAAATTTTGAAGTACCCATAAAAATAATATTATCTGACATTTACACAATTACTCTACTAGATGTATTTTTGTTTTTAGATAATTTCTTTATTAGAATATCTTTTTTCAACTTTGACAAAAAATCAATAATCAGCTTTCCATCTAAATGATTAATTTCGTGCTGGATACATGTAGATAGTAAACCATCACATTCCATATTTGTTTTATTACCTGAAATGTCAATGTATTCAACAATACAAGTTTTTGGTCTTTCAATCTCAATAAATGTTTCGGGTATCGACAAACATCCTTCCTCATACGTAGATCTATCTTTACCGAAAGATTTTATGGCTGGATTTATTAAACAAAGGGGTTTTTTTTCTTCATCTTTTTTTGAAACATCAATTACAATCATTCTT
Organism: uncultured Pelagibacteraceae bacterium; assembly: GCA_902586395.1. Classification (GTDB taxonomy): domain Bacteria; phylum Pseudomonadota; class Alphaproteobacteria; order Pelagibacterales; family Pelagibacteraceae; genus Pelagibacter. Next base: position 3,525 of record CACIHL010000013.1, read on the forward strand.
CTCAAAACACCCACTTGAACTGCAGCAAGACCTATGCCATTACTATTATACATTGTTTCAAATAAATCGCCCGCTAACTGTTTTTCTTTATTAGTTATTTTCTCAATTTCTTCAGATTTTTTTCTTAGGATTTCATCTGGAACCAGTATGATTTTTCTTTTCGTCATAACAAAGTTTATACTCTAACTGGCAAGATTTCAGAAAGGATTTCATTTCTTATAAGATCTATGTCCATTTGATTTAATGCATTTACTAAGAAATATAAAGTTTCTGAGCCAAGATTTTTAAGTTCATCTTCGCCAATTATTTCTATAATTCTTAACATTGCTAAACCAATTTCCCCGTCATTAATTAAAACCTGTATATCTATAGGCATTGTGTTTTCATTAATTGTATAAAGGTCAATATATTCCTCATTAATTTTAATACCATCAAACTTTAAAGACTCTATAACAATCACATCTTTGGTTATTAAATAATTTTTTTTGCTTTTTTTAATTTTTTTCAAAAAATTATTTAGATCTTTTTCAATTTTTTTCTTGGAAGGTTTTTCTTGTATAAAATAATTTATAATTTTTGATTGATGCAAAATTTTATTGTTGTATTTAATTTTTTTATTTGGATTTTCTACTTTAGAGTTCAAAACGTAAAAGTCTGTTAAATCTGAACTTAATTCACTTTCTTCAAAATTCTCCAAGATAAACCTTAATTCATCTTTAAAGGCATATTCTAAACCATCATTAGTAAAAGATGATTTTAGATCTTTAGAAAGTTTCGTTACTTTGTTAGGATCATCATTTAATAAAATACCTTGGTACATTAGAGCTCTGGCCTTAATGTTTGATAAATTTTCTTTTTCCCTCTCTATGTTAAGAAGTTGATCCACAGAAAATTGAAATTTTTTATAGATATTAAGTAAATCTTTCTCGTTATAATTTCTCTCGTGTGTAGCTTTTTCTAATAATGAGATTTTTTCTTCATCAGAAGTATCGATATCACTTGTATTGTCTAGCAAATTGTTAGATCTTAAATAAGTCCAAAATAACTTTGGTGTTTCTTTTGTGGGTTTATATTTAAAATCTTTAGTTGTATTAAATGAAAGATGTAAATTTAAAAGATTTTTGTCTGATATAGTATTATCATCTTTTGAAAGACCCATCAATGAATTAAATTTTTTCTCAAAAAAAGGATCTGAGTAACCAGACTCCTTTTCTAAGTCAAAACGCATCATAGCAAGATCATTTTGCTTATTATGTATCAGGCAATATATTGAAAAATTTTTCAGATAATTATCATTAAAGTTTTGATTTAACTTTTTGAATAAATTACATGCCTCTTTTATTTCTGCTTTGGATAAATATTCATTTAAAACAAATTTAATCAAGTTTTCATTTGATATTATATCTAGATTTTTAGTTACATAATCAATTATTAAATCAAGGTCCCCATTTTTGATTAACCATTCAGCTTTTAGATCAAAAAATTTTTTTTTATCTAAATTATTTTTTGGTGGATAAGTATTGGTAAGAAGAATCTTTTTATAGATGTCATTAGCATCATTGGAAAGATTCATGGAGTTTATTTTTTTTTTTAGTTCATATATTTTTTTTCCATCTGATTTAGTCCACATATCTAATTCAAAACCATATTTCCCTGGGTCATATATCCCAACAACTAAATCATTTTTATCAGTAAAATTTTCTTCCGTAACTTTAATATCGTCTGTAATACCGGCATTAATTTTAATTTTTTTATTTTCAGCCTCACTTGATGAATTTTCAATTGCTACATTTTCTTCACTACCTTTTTCTTTTTTTTCAAGACTCCAAATATCTGTAGGCTCATTACTAAAAGCAAATTTAGCAAAAGATATTAAAAATAAAAATGTTATGAAAAAATTATTTAACAATTTTTAGATTTTCTTGAGGGATTTTTTTTTCAATTAGTTGATTTGGTGAAGGGAAATTTATTTTACTAACAACTATTAAAATTCCAAAAATGATTGCCAAAATCACAACTACTTTTATTATGACTTTTAGAGGATTTATAGAGCTACCAATGCTTGTTTTTTTATAAAATTGCATATACTTTTTATTAAATTCAAATTAAGACATATTTATGTTTTTTCAACTTAGAAAATTATGAAAATAAAAAAAAAAATCGTTTTAATAGGCATGATGGGATCGGGAAAATCAACAATTGGAGCATTATTGTCAAAAAAAATGAATATGAAATTTATCGACGTAGATAGTAAAATTGAAACAATTGAAAAACAAAAAATAAGCCAAATTTTTAAACTTAAAGGTGAAAAGTATTTTAGAGAGCTAGAGGTAGAAACAATCTCATCGCTGCTTTACTCAAAAGAAAAAGAATTAATTTTGTCCTTAGGAGGCGGCTCATTTCTAGATGAAAAAATTAGAAGGAATGTAAAAAATAATTCATTATCTTTTTGGTTAAATTGGAAACCTTTAACAATAATTAAAAGAATTCGAAAATCTTCAAAAAGACCGCTTATTCATGGATTAAATGATCAAGAAATTGAAAAAATGATGTTAAATAGAAATAAATATTATGCCAAATCAGATTTTAAAATAGATTGTGACAATCACAAAAAAAACCAAATTGTAGATAAAATAGTCTTAATACTGAAAAGAAATGAATCTAAAAGTTAAAACTAATATAAATAATTACTCTGTAATTATTGGGAAAAATCTTTGCCCAAAGATAAATAAAATAATTTTAAAGGAAAGAATATACTCTCAAAAATTTTTACTTGTTTATGACAGTAAGGTACCAACCAAAATGATAAAATCTATTTTAAATAGATTTAATACAAAAAAAATAGAGAAGAAAAAAATAGTTTTTAATGAAAGAAGTAAAAATTTAAAAACTGTAAACTCTATTTTAAAAATCCTTGAAGAAAAGAATTATAGTAGAAATGATTGTCTAATCTCTGTCGGAGGTGGCATTTGTGGAGATGTATGTGGATTTGCCTCAAGTATTTTTAAAAGAGGTTTGAATTTTGTAAATGTACCCACAACTTTGCTTAGTCAAGTTGACTCTGCAATTGGTGGTAAAACAGGAGTTAACTCTTTATCAGGAAAAAATATGATAGGGTCTTTTTATCAACCTTCATTAGTTATTTCAGATATAAATTTTTTAAAAAGTTTACCAAAAAAAGAAATGATATGTGGATATGCTGAAATACTTAAGCATTCTTTAATAAACAACAAAACATTCTTTAAATTTTTAAAAAAAAATTTTATTAAGATTTTGAATCATGATCGTAAAGTTTTAGAGAGTGCGATCTATAAAAGTTGTTTAATTAAAAAGGAAATAGTTGAGAAAGATGAAAAGGAGAAAAATATTAGGAAAGTTCTTAACTTAGGTCATACTTTCGCTCATGCTTATGAAGCGACAATTGGATATAATAAAGGACTAAATCACGGTGAGGCTGTTTTATTAGGAATTATGTCGGCTGTTGAATTTGGTAGACAAAAAAATATTTTAAAAAAAAAAGATTACGAAGAAATTATTGGGCATTTGAAAAAATTAGATTATTGTAATTTAAATAAATATTTTAAGACTAAGGATATATCAAAAATCATTTATTACATGAAACAGGATAAAAAGAATAAAAATAGTAAAATAAATTTAATCCTTTTAAAAAGTATATCTAAACCTATTTTAGACAAATCATTTGAACAAAATAAAATCAGATCTTTTTTAAAAAATTTAGTTTACTGACAATTGAATGGAATGAATATAATTTTTTAGTTCATTATCCAAAATTTTATAAATTATCTTGGTAGAGTCAATTTTTTTTTTGGATTTAAGCTCGTCAGATTTAATTATAATTTTTATATGAAATTTGTTTGGGGAATTGTTTTTATGATTCTTGTGTAAAAAAGATTTATCTTCTATATTTATTTCTTGAAAGACGATTTCTTTTGCAATTTTTTTTTTAATTATTTCAATTAATTTATTTATTTCCATAAAATGTATTATAATAATACTATAATGAAAATTATATGCGATTGGAATAACTGTAATAAAGTTGGTGAGTATAAGGCTCCAATTGAAAAGGATAATAGCAAAGATTTTAGATACCTATGTTTGGAGCATATCAGAGAATTTAACAAAAATTGGAATTACTTTGCAAACATGACCGATAGTCAAGTTAATGAGTTTATTAAATCTGATATGACTTGGCACAAACCAACTCAAAATTTTAGTGGACAAGACAATTTTTTTAAGATTTTATGGAATAATACTCTTAAGGAAAGTTTAGATGGAATAAGTAATGACGATGTGAGAGCTTCCAAATTGCGACAATTCAACTTTTCGGATGATGACATAAAAGCCTTCAACATTTTGAGTTTAAATATAGGCGCAGAATGGACTATTATAAGAGATAAGTTTAAAAAACTTGTCAAACGGTTTCACCCTGATAAAAACTCTGGGAATAAAAAATACGAAGAAAAATTAAAGATTATTACATTGGCTTATACGCAACTTAAAAGGTCTTATAAAAAATGAATGAAAACATAAATACGATACCAGACATAAAAATTTCTGTTAAGCAAACTTTTGGAATTGACTCAAGTCTTGAAGTAGATGCATTTTCAAAAAAAAATGAATATGTTCCAGAAATAGATAAAAACTATAAATTTGATAAAGATACTACGCTTGCAATATTATCAGGTTTCTCTTTCAATAAGAGGGTGTTAGTTCAAGGATATCACGGAACTGGAAAATCTACTCACATTGAACAAGTTGCAGCAAGATTAAATTGGCCTTGCATAAGAGTGAATTTAGACAGTCATATAAGTAGAATTGATTTGATTGGAAAAGATGCAATTACAATTAAAGATGGAAAACAAATAACAGAATTCCAAGAAGGTATTTTACCTTGGTCTATACAAAACCCTATCGCACTAGTGTTTGATGAATACGATGCTGGCAGACCCGACGTTATGTTTGTAATTCAAAGAGTTTTAGAAGCAGAGGGAAATTTTACACTTCTTGATAAAAATAAAGTTTTAAAACAACATAAATACTTTAGGTTATTTGCAACTTCAAATACAGTTGGTCTGGGTGACACTACTGGACTATATCACGGCACACAGCAAATAAATCAAGGCCAAATGGATAGATGGAATATTGTTACATCCCTTAATTATTTAAGTTTGGAAAAAGAAATGGAAATAATACTTGCTAAGAATAAATCTTATAACAACTCAAAAGGCAAAGAAGACATAGCAAATATGATTAAAGTTGCCTCCCTCACTAGAAAGGGGTTTGTATCTGGTGATATTTCAACAGTAATGAGTCCGCGAACAGTCATGCATTGGGCTGAAAACAATTTAATATTTAAAGACATTGGATATTCATTTAGAGTAACTTTTTTGAATAAATGTGATGAAGTAGAAAAAAATATTATTGCTGAATATTATCAAAGATGTTTTGGTGAAGATTTGCCAGAAGCGGTTATTAACAAGCAACCAAATGAGTAAAAAAGAGGAATTCTTTAAAGAGAGATTTAAACAAGCATTAGATTCCACATATAAAGTTATTTCGGAAGAATTACATAACTTAAGTAAAAAAGAAAATCCAAAAAACATAGAGGATTATAAAATATCAAATTTATATTCTAGAGAAGATTATATAAAATTTCGTGCCTTAACTGACTCCAATGCATTGAAAAAAAAGTTTTCAGATAAAAATATTTTCAAAAAAAATTTTCCAAAAAACCAATCCTATAAAATATTCTATGAAATTTCAGAAAAAATAAGGTGTGAATTATTAGGTTCTGATATGCTAAACGGTATTAAAAAAAATATCAACGAAAATTATAATAATAAAATTTTAAAAAAAAAAGATAGCAATATTAAAAAAAGGGAAGATGTAAATGTTTCAGAGGCATTCGAATTATATCTTTTAAAAAATTTTCTAGATATCAAATTGAACAATATATCTAATAAGATTTTAAGTTTTTGGGAGGATAAATTTGATAAAAACATTAAAAAACACATTCAATTTTTAAAGAAGAATATTACTGATCAAAATAAATATAACGAGAAGTTTTCAGAAATATTTCAAAATATGGAGATATTTGAAAATGAAAATGAAATTAAAAATGAGAGTAATGATGAAAGTAATAATAATGAAAATGATAAAAACAATAATAACGATAGTGATAATGAAGATAAAGAAGGTAAAACGGAGGAAACTAATGAGAACAAAAGTTTGGAGGGGAGTGATGATCTAAATGACTTTAGAATGGAAGAAGAATTTTTTGAAGATGGAGATCAGAAAGAAAATGTAGAAAATATCATTCAAAAACTAAATGTTTCAAAAAGCAACAAAGAATATAAAATTTTTACAAGTAATTTTGATGAAATTGAAAAAGCTGAAAATTTAGAAAAAGACGATGAAATTAAAAAACTAAGAAATAATTTAGATCAACAACTTACTAGTTTTCAGGATGTTATAACCAAGCTTGCTAACAAATTGCAAAGGCAATTGTTAGCAAAGCAAAATAGATCATGGGAATATGATTTGGAAGAAGGTTTATTAGACAGTTCGAAATTAAGCAGAATAATTATAGATCCACAAAACTCTTTGTCATTTAAAAAAGAAAAAGATTACGAGTTTAAAGATACCATGGTAACACTTTTAATTGATAACTCAGGATCAATGCGAGGAAGGCCAATTACTATTGCTGCATTATGTGCAGATATACTTTCAAGAACACTTGAGAGGTGCAACGTTAAAGTGGAAATACTCGGTTTTACAACCAAAAACTGGAAAGGTGGAGAGGCAAGAGAAAAATGGAGCAAGAATGGTAAACCAAAAAATCCAGGAAGACTTAATGATTTAAGACATATTATTTATAAAGCAGCTGATGTGCACTGGAGACAATCAAAAAAAAATCTTGGATTAATGCTTAAAGAAGGATTACTTAAAGAAAATATTGATGGAGAAGCAATTCTTTGGGCATTTAATAGACTTGTTAAAAGAAAAGAAGAAAGAAAAATAATGATGGTTATTTCTGATGGAGCTCCTGTTGACGACTCCACATTGTCTGTAAACTCAGGCGACTATTTAGAGAAACATTTAAAAAGAACAGTAAAATTTATAGAAGCTAACTCAGACATCGAACTACTTGCAATTGGTATTGGTCATGACGTTTCAAGATACTATAAAAAGGCAATAAAAATTTCTGATGTACAGGAATTAGGTGATGTTATGATATCTCAACTTAGCAATTTGTTTGAAAAAAAGAAAAATCCAAAAAAATTAAACTAAAGGTTTTTAAGATCTTTATTTTTCCAAGTTAATAAAACTTCTGCCCCTGATCTAGTTTGCGAATTTCTACAAACAACTTTTGCACCATTTCTTTCAAGTAAAGTTTTACCTATAAAAATTCCAAGACCTAGTCCTGACTTTGGCTTATCGTCATTAGACGAAGACTTAATATAGGGTTCTCCAATTTTGTTCAAAACGTCTTTTGAATAACCATTGCCGTCATCCTCTATTGATATCTCAGTCAATTGATTGTCACTTTTAATCGATATATATATTTTTTTTTTTGCAAATTTATTTGCATTGCCAACAAAATTTCTTATTCCATAAATAATCTCTATTAATTTTGTTATCTTAAATGAATTCGTATCTTGACTGTTGTTTACTATAAATTCCTTATTTGAAATGTCTTCAAACGATTTGATTATTTCACTTACATATTCAAACATTGAACATTCTTGATCAATAAAATCGTCTTCAACACCAGGATTTAAAGATAATCTTTTAAGGATCTGACTGCATCTTTCAACTTGGTTTACAAGTAATTCAAGGTCTTTTTTGATTTCTTTTTTATCCTTAAATTGATCATGAAGATCCTGAGAAATTATTTTTATAGTCGAAAGAGGTGTGTTCAAAGAGTGAGCAGCAGCTGCAGCTTGTCCTCCCAATGATACCAACTCATGTTCTTTTGCAATAAATTCTTCAATCTTATTTAATGCTTCTTTTCTCAAATTTGACTCTTTTCCAAATAATATTGCAAAATAATTAAGAAAAATTAGAGCAATAATTAAGGATATGGATGTACCATAATAGTAAAAGTCATTAATGATTAATCTTTTGCCTGATGGGTAAATTAAATGTTTATGGTAAAGGGTAAGTATGATTATTGAAAATATTGTAATCAATATCAATGATAAACTTGTTTTAAGTGACAGATTAGATGAAGAAAAAACGCTTGGAATTATTAAAAAAATTGAAAAAGGATTTATAACTCCCCCTGAAAAGTAAAGTATTAAACTTAATTGGAGTATATCGATTAACAAAAATGAAAATGAAGCTCTATTAGAAAGAATATTTTTTTCATAAAAATAAATTAAAATTATATTGGATATTACTCCTAGAGCTATAACAACATTAACAATTAAAATATCAAATTCAAAATTAAAAATATATTTTACAACATTGACTGTTAAAAACTGACCTAAAATTGCTATCCATCGAAGATTAATATAAGTAGTTTTGTTTAATGTATATATTTTCGAAACTGACTTGGGCTCCATACTTAAATATCTAAATTACTAATTTCCAAAGCATTAGAAATTATGAAATCTTTTCTAATAGATACATCATTGCCCATTAAAGTATGAATAATTTTCTGATCTCTTTTTTTGTCACTAGAATATTTAACTTGAAGCAAATTTCTTTTATCAGGGTCTAATGTAGTATTCCAAAGTTCATCTGGGTTCATTTCGCCAAGACCCTTGAACCTTTGAATATTTAATTTTGATTTTTCATCTGACAGTAATTTTTCAAATTCCTTAGTACCTTTTTTTAATTTTTTCGAGCTCTTAGAATTGTTTAAGATAAAATTTTCCAAGCTTTTTTCATCTTTAATATAAATACTTTTGCCAGATTTATTAATTTTGAATAAAGGGGGTTGTGCTAGGAAAATATTTCCATTTTCTATAAGTTTGTTAAATGGTTTATTATTAAAAAATGTTAATAATAGTGCTCTAATATGAGATCCATCAACATCTGCGTCAGTCATAATAATTATTTTGCCATATCTAAGATCATCTAAATCAATTTCTTCAGCTTTTGGATCTAGACCTAAAGCATTTATTAATGTGACGATTTCATTTGATGAAATCATTTTTGATAATGCTTTAGTTTTACTATCGTTCGAATTTCCATTTCTTTTTGAATTACTTTCCTCTACATATGTGTTTAATATTTTTCCTCTCAGAGGTAATACAGCTTGAAACTCTCTGTTTCTTCCCTGTTTTGCAGAACCACCAGCAGAATCTCCCTCTACGATAAATAATTCAGTTCCATCTCTTTTTGAATTTTGACAGTCAGCAAGTTTGCCAGGTAAACCTGTGAGCTCAAGTGCCCCTTTTCGTCTAACACTTTCTCGTGCTTTTCTAGCAACGTCTCTTGCTTGAGCTGCTTGAATTATTTTCAATAAAACAATTTTTATTATACTGGGGTTTTGATCAAACCAAATAGATAACTTTTCATTCATAAAATTTTCAACAATATTTCTTACCTCAGAGGAAACCAATTTATCTTTTGTTTGAGAGGAAAATTTGGGATCAGGCATCTTGATAGATAATACAGCACATAATCCCTCTTTAATGTCATCTCCAGTAATAGAAACTTGATTTTTTTTTAATATATTGTTTTCGTTTACATACTTGTTTAAAATTCTAGTCAACGAGCTTCTAAAGCCCAAAAGGTGTGTGCCCCCGTCTTTTTGAAATATATTGTTTGTATAAGTATGCATATCCTCTGAGTAACCTGAATTCCACTCAAGAGAACATTCTATGTTTATACCACTTTTATCACCCTCAAGATAAATTGGTTTTTTAAAAAGGTCATTACCATTTTTATTTTTAAGTTTTTCCCTCTTTTCATTTAAAAAATTAACAAATTCTATTATTCCACCGTCGTATTTAAATTCTACTTTCTTCTCTTTTTTTAAAGTTTTATCCAAAACAACTAAATTTACACCCTTGTTTAAAAATGCCAATTCCCGCATTCTTTTTTGAATTATTGTGCTGCTAAATTTTGTTGATGAGAATATTTCTTTTGAAGGTAGGAAGGTAATTTTTGTTCCAGTATTTTTTGATTTTCCGACTTGTTTTAAAGGTGATTTTGGATCCCCATTTCTAAATTCAACAAAATACTTTTTCCCATCTCTGTCAATTTCTAGTTCAAGTTTTTCAGAAAGTGCATTAACAACTGAGACACCAACACCGTGAAGTCCCCCTGAAACTTTGTAGGAATCATGATCAAATTTTCCCCCTGCGTGAAGTTGAGTCATTATTACTTCTGCTGCAGATTTTTTTTCAGTTTTATGAAAATCAACAGGTATACCTCGGCCGTCATCTGATACAGCTATTGTTCCATCTTTATTAATCTCAACAATTATAGTATTGCAGTGACCAGCTAGAGCTTCATCAATAGAATTGTCAACAACCTCATAAACCATATGATGTAGCCCCGTTCCATCATCGGTGTCACCAATATACATGCCTGGTCTTTTTCTGACTGCATCTAAACCTTTTAAAACTTTTATGGAGTCTGCTTTATAATTTGATATGTTTTGTGTTTTCGTCATTTTTTGGAAGTAGTTTATTATATCACTTTTAGAAAATTATATAAAACAGCAATTCTTTTCTTAGTTAAAAAAGGCTCAATTTCATTGGTCTATTTGCTTAAAAATTATTTTTTATTAAGCAATTTTTTTAACTCGCAAAAAGACATGATTTTGAACAGAAAAAATTCGACTCTGTTGGATATATTCTAAATTTTAACTTAAATGAAGAAGTAATGATTTTTAAAAATTTCGTTATACATTAAATAATTTTAATTGTATGAATAGTTTTTATGAAAGTTTTAATAACTGGGGGATGTGGTTTCATTGGGACTAATCTGTCATTATTTTTGAAAAATAAAGGTTTCAAGGTCTCTACACTTGATAATTTAAGTAGAAAAGGGTCTCAATTCAACTACAGACTTATAAAAAAACATAAAATTCAAAATTATAAATTCAATATTTCAAACTATAATAAAATTAATAAACTGCCCAGATTCGATTTAATAATTGATTGTTGTGCTGAGGCTGCAGTAGAAGTATCAAAGAAAGATGTCGACCGAGTTTTTAATACCAATTTATTGGGAACTTTTAATGTAATTAAAAAAGTAAAAAAAGATAAATCCAAAATTATTTTTTTATCATCAAGTAGGGTTTATTCACTAAATGCACTAAATGGTTTAATTAAAAGCCGAATTTTGAAAAAAAAATTAAAAACAAATATAGAAATAAAAGAAAATTTTAAATGCGATGAACCTAAGTCTATCTACGGCTTTACTAAGCATGCATCTGAAATGTTAATTGAGGAATTTTCACATGTGTATAAATTAAAGTATATAATCAACAGATGTGGTGTAATATCTGGTCCTTTACAATTTGGAAAACAAGATCAAGGATTTGTAAGTTTATGGTTATGGAGACATATCAACAAAAAAAAAATAAGTTATATCGGATATGGTGGTAATGGTTTCCAAATTAGAGATATTTTGCATATAAGTGATCTTTGTAGTTTAATACATCAACAAATTTTAAATATTAATAAAATAAATAATAAAAAATTTAATGTCGGGGGAGGAAGAACGTCGTACACCTCTTTAAGAGATTTGACTAAAATCTGTCAAA
>CACIHL010000014.1 GCA_902586395.1 uncultured Pelagibacteraceae bacterium
TTTCAGTATTTTTAATATTTTTAATGATACAGCTTCCAAAAATTGAACATGCCTGATTTTTATTTTTTTCAATCTTTATCTTTAAATTATGTTTAATGTTCTTTTTAACTTTACTTTTTCTTAATTCTTTTAATTTTCCAAAGTTAGAGGCTGACAAGTCTCTCGCTATACCTCTCACACCTAGGCAGTCTGGTCTATTTGGGGTAATTGATAATTCAATTACATTTTTTCCTTTTTTTTGATCGAAGAATGATTTTCCAATTTTTGTTTTATATTTATCATTTAGATCTATTATTCCTTCGCTCTCATTAGAAAGTTTCAATTCTGACTCAGAACAGAGCATTCCGTAAGAGGTTTCTCCTCTGATCTTTGATACCTCTAATTTCATGCCATTTTTTGGAATTACTGAACCCGGCGGTGCGTAGATTGTCAAAAGTCCATCTCTTGCATTAGGAGCACCACACACAACTTTAAGTGTATCTTTTTTTCCTATATCCACATCACATAACTTAAGCCGGTCAGCATTAGGATGTTTATTTGCTTTTATTATTTTCGCTACAATGAAGTCGCTTAATTCATTTTTGAGTGGCTCTACCTTTTCTACTTCTAGGCCAATACTATTTAATTTCTGGATAATTTGTGACTCACTTTTATTTGTTTTTAAATGAACATCAAGCCAGTCTTTTGTAAATTTCATTTACTTAAACCTCTATAATTTGTTGGAACATCTAAAGGATCAAAACCATAATAATTTAACCATCTATAATCACATTCAAAAAAAGATCTTAGATCATTAATCCCGTATTTAAGCATTGCCAATCTATCAATACCAATACCAAATGCGAAACCCTGATAAATTTTTGGGTCAACCTTACAGTTTTTTAAAACATTTGGATGAACCATTCCACATCCGAGAATCTCAAGCCATTTATCGCCTTCGCCAATAATAATTTTGTTATTTTCAATCCTATACCCAATATCTACCTCAGCTGAAGGTTCTGTGAATGGAAAGTGACTAGGTCTAAATCTCATCTTAATTTTATCCACTTCAAAAAATTCTTTTATAAAATAATTTAAACATCCTTTTAAATGTCCCATATTAATATTTTTATCTATGTGAAGACCTTCCAGCTGATGAAACATTGGTGTATGAGTTTGATCACTATCGCTACGATAAGTTCTTCCTGGTGCAATTATCTTAAAAGGAGGTTTGCCTTTCAACATTGTGCGAACTTGAACTGGGGAAGTGTGGGTCCTAAGCAAGGTTTTCATGCTCTCATCTAAATAAAACGTATCATGCATATCTTTTGCTGGATGATCTTCGGGAGTGTTTAAGGCAGTAAAATTATTATAATCATTTTCAACATCAGGCCCTTCTTCTACGCTAAATCCTATCTCTGAAAAAATACACGATATTTCATCAATAACTTGAGATACAGGGTGTATCTTTCCTATTTTGAATTCTTTCTCAGGTAAAGTAACGTCAATTTTTTCTTTTTTTATTTTTTCATTAAGGTCTTTATCCAAAACTTCTGTTGCTTTTGATCTAAATATTTCAAGTAATTCTTGTTTTGCTTTGTTTATATTGGATGCAAAAGTTTTTTTCTCATTCTCAGATAAAGAACCAAGTTTTTTAAACTGAGAATTTATAAATCCATTTTTACTGAAAATATCTGTTCTTATGGCTTCAATTTCTTTCGAATCCTGGGTGCTGTTTAATCTATTTTTAAACTCGAGAATTTTTTTTTCAAAATCAGACATTTTTAGAGATTATTTCTTAAACTAAGAAAAACAATAGGGAAGATTAATTAAGTGCTGCTTGAGCTTTTTTTACAATTGTTTTAAACGCTTCAGGGTTATCATAAGCAATTTCAGCTAGAATTTTTCTATCTAGCTTAATACCAGATTTGCTTAAAGCATATATAAATTTTGAATACGTGAGTCCCTCACCTCTCACTCCTGCATTAATCCTCTGTATCCATAATGATTTAAACTCTCTTTTTTTATTTCTACGATCTCTGTAGGCATACTGCATCGACTTTTCCATCGCTTGTCGCGCGACTCTGATAGTATTCTTCCTTCTACCCCACTGACCTTTTACTGCTTTGAGAACCTTTTTATGTTTTGCTCTACTTGTAACTCCTCTTTTTACTCTTGGCATTTTATCCTCTCAAACTATATGGCATGTACGATTTAACAATTTTGCCATCCTGTTTAGACATTACGGTTGTTCCTCTTTGTTTTCTAATTTGTGAATTCGTTCTCTTGATCATGCCGTGTCTTTTTCCAGCTTGAGGCATGATAACCTTTCCTCTTGCAGAAATTTTAAATCTTTTTTTAGCTGAACTTTTTGTTTTTAACTTTGGCATAACTTGGGGGGTTATACAAATATAATGATAAATTTACAAGAATAATTAAATTGGTTGAATGACCATAATCATCTGTTTACCTTCAAATTTAGGCTGTAACTCTACTTTTCCAAGTTTTTCTATATCGGTCTTAATCTTATCCATTAATTCGTGTCCAAGATTGGAGTGTTGAAGCTCTCTTCCTTTAAATTTAATTGTAAATTTTACTTTATCACCTTTAGTTAAAAATTTTTGGGCATTCTTTATTTTAAAAGTGTAATCATGAATTTCTGTTACTGGTCTAAGTTTTATCTCTTTTAGCTCAATTTTTTTTTGTTTTTTCTTAGCTTTATTAGCTTTTTTTTGAGCGTCATATTTAAATTTACCCATATCCATAATTTTGCAAACTGGAGGCTTAGCATTTTGTGCAATTTCAATTAAATCTAATCCTTCATTTTTAGCCATGTTAATTGCCTCTTGGGTATTTAGAATCCCTAAATTTTTTCCATCGCTTGATATTACCTGTACCTCTTGCGACATGATTCTATTATTTGAGCGAGGACCTCTATCCTTTGTTATTCTCTGAAAATAGTTTTGTTTGAAATCTGCCACTTATAATGATGGAGCTTTGTTTAAAGCTTGATAGTGATTAATAAATTTTTTAAGTCCCATATTTTCTTGTTTTGTAGAATCCAATTGTCTAATAGTTACACTATTACTGTCAACTTCTTTTTTTCCACAAATTAATAATATTGGAACTTTTGATAGCGAATGTTCCCTAATTTTGTAATTTAAATTGTGATTTTTCAAGTCAACTTCCGAATTTAAACCAGATGCTATTAGTTTTTTATTAACTTCAATAGAATAATCATTAAAGTCCTCAGAAACTGGTATTACCATTATTTGTGATGGGCTTATCCAGAAAGGAAGTTTTCCTGAATAATTTTCAATTAATATTCCAATAAATCTTTCAAGAGAACCAAATAAAGCTCTGTGTAGCATTACTGGAACTTTTTTTGATCCATCTTTATCTACAAAAGATGCTCCCAATCTTCCTGGTAAATTTAAGTCAACTTGAAGAGTTCCACAT
Organism: uncultured Pelagibacteraceae bacterium; assembly: GCA_902586395.1. GTDB lineage: Bacteria > Pseudomonadota > Alphaproteobacteria > Pelagibacterales > Pelagibacteraceae > Pelagibacter. The sequence continues at coordinate 3,439 of CACIHL010000014.1, forward strand.
TGCCAATCTCTTCCTATTGCATCTCTTAAAACAAACTCAATTTTTGGACCATAAAATGCACCTTCCCCTTTGTTAATGCTATATTCTAATTTTGTAGCTTTAACTGCTTCCAATAAAGCTTTTTCTGCTTTGTCCCAAACCTCATCCTCTCCAACTCTAAGGTCTGGTCTATCAGAATATTTTAAAATTACATTTTCAAATCCAAGGTCTTTATAAATATTTAAAATAAGATTCGTAACAGAAAGAGACTCCTCTGTAATTTGATCCTCTGTGCAAAAGATATGCGCATCATCTTGAGTAAATGCTCTTACTCTTAATAAGCCATGCAGTGCTCCAGATGGTTCATACCTATGAACTTTACCAAATTCAGACATTTTATAAGGTAGGTCTCTATAACTTTTTAAGCCTTGATTAAATACTTGAACACATCCTGGACAATTCATAGGTTTAATAGCGAATACTTTTTCATCTGGAGTTTCAGACGTATACATATGTGCACCAAATTTTTCCCAGTGACCTGATTTTTCCCACAAAGATCTATCTAAGACCTCTGGGGTATTAATTTCTTTATAACCTGCTTCGTTTTGTTTTTTCCTCATATAATCAATAAGTTTTTGAAATAGAGTCCATCCTCTTTGGTGCCAAAATACTGCACCTGGGCTTTCTTCTCTAAAATGAAATAAGTCCATTTCTTTACCAAGTTTTCTGTGATCTCTTTTTTCGGCTTCCTCTAATCTTTTGATGTAGTTATCTAAATCTTTTTTTGATGCCCAGGAAGTTCCATAGATCCTTTGCAGCATTTCATTTTTTGAGTCACCTCTCCAATATGCGCCTGCAACTTTTGTTAGTTTAAAATTTTTTCCAATTTTACCTGTTGATGATAAATGCGGACCTCGACAAAGGTCATGCCATTTTCCATGAAAGTATATCGAAATTTCTTCAGTTTTAGGAATGTCTTGAATAATTTCTGACTTGTAATTCTCACCAATTTTTTTGAAATGTGAAATAGCTTTGTCCCTATCCCAAACTTCTCTATAAGTTGGTTCATCTCTATCAACGATTTCTGACATCTTTATCTCAATCTTTTTTAAATCAGCTTCAGTAAAAGGTTCTTTTCTAGAAAAGTCATAGTAAAAACCGTCTTCAATAGTTGGTCCGATCGTCACTTGAGTTCCAGGAAATAGCTCTTGTACTGCCATTGCCAAAATATGGGCTGTATCATGTCTGATAGTATCAAGCCCATCTTTATCTTTTGATGTTAAAACTTTTACTTCGCAATCCTTTTCAATTTCGTAATTTAAATCTTTTAATTTTCCATCGACACTTATAACTAAAGCTTCCTTAGCAAGAGATTTGCTAATTTTTTCAGCAACTTTAAGTCCTGAAACTTTTTCTTTAAAAGCTAATTTTTTTCCATCAGGTAAAGTTATATTAGGCATTTATTAATTTTTTATATTCTGAATAAGTTGAAAAGCACATTTTTTCAACATTAAATTTTTTTTGTACGTTTTTTCTACCATTATTTCCCATCACATTAAGCGAAGTATCATCCAATCTAAAAATAAAATCTAATTTTTCACTTAAAGAATGATTATCGTTAGAGCTAAATAATAAGCCGGTTTTATTATTAACTATTGTTTCCCTAGATCCGCCAATATCACTTGCAACTATTGGTTTTTTCATTGATTGTGCTTCAACTGATATTCTGCCAAAGGCCTCGGGTTCAATTGATGCAGAAACGATAACATTGGACACGCTGTAAGCCACTGGCATTGAAGGTGCATGTTCAAGAAAAATTACTTCATTATTTAATCTAAATCTTTCAATCAATCTAATAAGTTTTTTTTTATAAATTTTTCTTCCTTGGTCAGACCCAAGAAGTATAGCTATAAAATTTTTATATCCATATTTTATTTTTAGATCATTAAGAGCTTCAATAAAAATTTCTTGACCCTTCCACTCAGTAAGTCTTCCTGGCATTAAAATAATCTTTTTATTAGCATCAATATTTAGTTTTTTTAAAAATTTAATTCTATCTGCTTCTTTGATGTTATCAGGATCATAATACTCAGTATTGATTCCTCTAAAAATAACTAAAAACTTTTTAATTCTGGAAATGTACTCTGGATATTTTTCTTTGATATGGGAAAAAATAAAATTTGAACCTGCAATTACGCAATCTGACTGAAGCATAATTGCATTGTATTTTTTTTTTATTGAACTATTAAAATTATATGTCCCGTGGAATGTTGTTACTAATTTACATCTAGTTATTTTAGAGACATAGTAACAAGACCATGCTGGCGCTCTGCTTCTTACATGAAGTATATTAATTTTATAAAATAGAACTATAAAAGTAAGTATAAATATATTTATTAAAATCAGTAAAGGATTTTTGCTGTGAACAGGAAGTCTAAATAGTTTTACTTTTTTTTTGTCTATATATTTCAATAACTCTCCTCCGCTAGTAGCAATAAAGGAGCTTGATTTTTGTTCTTTTAAATAATGAGCAAGATCGTAACAACCTATTTCGGCTCCGCCATAACCAAGTCTTGGTATTACTTGTAAAACTTTTAATTTAGATGACATTTATCTAACTTATAATATCATATTTAAAATTTCAAAATGACTAAATTCAATTATATCTATTTTAAAAAGGATAAAAAATTACGAATTTTGAATAGTAAATTAAATTCTAAACTTACTGTTGTGTTTTTGCACGGTTTAAAATCTGATATTGAAGGAAAAAAACCTCTTTTTTTAAATAGATACTGTAAAAAAAACAAAGTTAACTTTCTGTCTCTTGAATATGCTGGTCATGGCAAGTCATATGGAAAATTTGAAAATGGAACTATCTCTCAATGGAGGAACAACATTAAATTTGTAATTCGCAAAATAGTTAAAAAAGAAAAATTTTTAATAGTTGGATCAAGTTTAGGCGCATGGCTAGGGCTTTTACAATTTCAAGATTTTAAGAAACAAATCATTGGATTTATTGGAATAGGTTCTGCCCCTGAATTTTTGGATAGATTAATTTGGCAAAAACTAAAAAATAGTGAAAAAAAATGGTTTTTAGAAAAAAAGTTCTACATACTGAAAAGTGATGGTTATGAGTATAAAATCAAATTAGCTTTACTAAAAGATGGAAGAAAAAACAAAGTGCTTAATAAGAAAATAAACTCAAAGATTCCTGTTTTTTTAATACATGGAAAAAAAGATGACGTTGTTCCTTTAAAACTATCAAAAAAAATCTTTAGTATTTTTCCGAAAGCAAAAAAGAAAATACAGATTATAAAGGGAGGCGATCATAGCTTGTCTCGTAAAGGAGATTTAAATAAACTCGCAAGTTTAATAGACGAAATTATACATTAACCTTCAGACCTTCTTCGTAGGTTGGGTAAATTAATTTCAATTTAAATATATCTTTAATCTTTTTATTTGAAACTTTTTTCGAGTCTTTATAGAAATCTTTCAGCATACCTTCCTCTAATTCATCAAAACTAATAATTTTTGGTAATTCAAAATTAATTAAATTACACGCATATTTAACGACCTCAATATTTGATGCTGGCTTATCATCTGACAAATTGTAAATATCATTATTTAAAGATTTATTCAGAGACAGATATAATGTTTGAGCTATATCTTTAACGTGTATCCTTGAAAAAAAGTGATTTTTTTTTTCAACAACAAATTTTTGATCATTTCTAAGTCTGGTAATTGCATTGTATCTATCAGAATAAATCCCAGAAAGTCTAAAAATTTGAACTGGCAATGAATTTTTTGTTCCAATAGACAACCAATCTTTCTCAACATTTAATCTGTTTTTTCCTGCAAGCGTTTGTGGATTTGTTGTGCTGTCTTCATTTACCCAGGCTCCATCGTGATTACCATAAACACTTGTTGAAGATAAATAAGTTAGCCATTTTAGGTTTTGTAAATTTAAATTATTTTTTACTAATCTTTCTATAAACATATCCTTCCCATTTATTGGGGGAACGGATATCAAAATATGATCTGACTCTTGTAATGAGTTGGTCAAATCTTTATCAAAATCATTTTCATTAAATTCATAATTAAAATATTTTAAATTTTTAAAAGTAAGCTCAGAAGTATTTTTTCTTGATGTGGTTGTTAATTTTAAATCAACATTACAATTTAATAGATGGTCCACAAAAGATTGGGCTACTTGTCCAAAACCAAAACAAAATAATTTCATTTTTTATTAACTTGCGAAATTAGAGATTTTATTTGTAATAGGATTTTCAAGTTTGTCGATCATTTCTTTTGGACAGACTTGAATAAAATTATTAATCTCTGTATCAAAGTTTTCTAGTATTTTTTTGGAAACGTTTGAACTTGTCTCATTTGAATGTTCTTCAATTAATTTTTTTAGAAATTCCTGCCAAAATTTTGTTTCAACACCTTGCCAAATTACACTTTCAGGATTTACTCTTTTTTCAAATTCTTTTTCTTTATCATAAATAAAAGCCATACCACCTGTCATACCTGCAGCAAAATTATCTCCAGTATTTCCTAAAATTACAATATTTCCCCCAGTCATATATTCACAACCATTTGAGTCACATCCTTCAACTACAGCCGTGGCCCCAGAATTTCTAACAGCAAATCTTTCACCTGCTTGTCCAGCTGCAAATAATTTTCCTGAAGTTGCTCCGTATAAAACTGTGTTACCAATAATTGTATTGTCTTTTGAAATCAAATTACTTTCTTTGCTAAGTTTAATGACTATCTTACCTCCTGATAATCCCTTCCCAACATAATCGTTGGCATCTCCACTTAAAACTAATTTTAGTCCTTTAATACCGAATGCACCAAAAGATTGTCCCGCAGATCCTTCGAAATTCAAAGTTAAGTAGTCATCGTTTAATTTTGTATTATTATATTTCTTGTATAATTCATAAGAAATACGTGTGCCTACAGCTCTATGGGTGTTTTCAATTTGATAGGATTTTTCAATTTTTTCATTGTTATCAATTTTTTTATTTATCTCAGGCCAAATTTTCTGGTCTAAAGTGTCTGGTACAAAATTTATTATTTGTTTTTCACAATATCTTTTGTTTTTACCAGGATCAGCTCGTACAAAAAGAGGATTCAGATCTAAATCATCTAAATTTGGTGATCCTTTGCTCACCTGCCTTAAGAGATCTGTTCTTCCAATTATTTCGTTTAAAGATTTAAATCCAAGTTCAGACAGAATTTCTCTCACCTCTTGAGCTATAAAAGTGAACAGGTTAACCACCTTATCAGGAGTTCCGTTAAACTTTTCTCTCAATTTTTCATCCTGCGTACAAACTCCAACTGGACACGTGTTTGAATGACATTGCCTTACCATAATACATCCCATAGCTACCAAAGCAGTTGTTGCTACACCAAATTCTTCCGCTCCCATCATGGCTGCAATGACAACATCCCTACCAGTTTTAATTCCACCATCTGTTCTCAGTGTTACAGTGTGTCTTAAATTATTGAGCGTTAAAACTTGATTTGCCTCGGTCAATCCCATTTCCCAAGGTATACCAACGTATTTTACGCTAGTTTGAGGAGTAGCTCCTGTTCCACCATTATGCCCGGAAATTAAAATTATATCTGCTTTTGCCTTTGCAACTCCTGCTGCAATTGTACCAATGCCAGAAGATGCAACAAGTTTTACACCAACACGTGCTTTAGGATTTATCTGTTTTAAATCATAAATCAATTGGGCCAAATCCTCAATTGAGTAAATATCATGATGAGGAGGGGGCGATATTAAAGTCACCCCAGGAGTAGAATGTCTTAATCTAGCAATTTCTTTTGTGACCTTAAATCCAGGTAACTGTCCACCTTCACCTGGTTTAGCGCCTTGTGCAATTTTAATTTCTATCTCGTTACAGTTATTTAAATAATTAATTGTAACTCCAAATCTCGCGGATGCTATTTGTTTCACTCTTGAATTAGCACTATCTCCATTAGATTGAATTTGAAATCTTTTTTCATCTTCACCACCTTCTCCACTACAAGATGCTCCTTTAATTCTATTCATTCCAATCGCTAGTGTTTCGTGAGCTTCTTTTGATAGTGCTCCATGAGACATACTTCCACTTCCAAAACGTTTTAAGATATTCTCAACCGGTTCTACTTCATCGATGCTGATTGTATTTTTTTTCTTGAAATCAATTAAGTCCCTTAAATTTATAGGGGGTAACTCATATATTCCTTTAGAGTATTTTTTATATAATTCATAAGATTTGTTTGTAACTGCCGATTGAAGCAAATGTATCAGTTTACCTTGGTATTGGTGTGTCTCACCGTTTTTTCTATATCGGTAAATTCCTCCTATTGGCAATACGTTTGTATCAGATCTAAAAGCCTCCTCATGAATACCTCTTATTTTTTTTTCAATTCCCGTGAGTCCGATACCTGAAATTTTAGAGGTAACACCAGGAAAAAAATCATTAACAATTGTTCTACTTAATCCTACAGTTTCAAAATTACATCCTCCTCTGTAAGAACTAATTACAGAAATACCCATTTTTGACATTATTTTTAAAAGGCCTAAGTTTACGGATTTTACATATCTTTCTACACAATCATCATAAATAAACTTTCCAAATAATTTTTTTTCAAATCTCTGGTAAAGACTGTCTAATGCTAAATAAGGATTAACTGTAGTAGCTCCAACTCCTATAAGAGTTGCAAAAGAGTGGGTATCTAGCGCTTCACCCGTTTGAGCATTAATTGAAACATAGCCTCTTAACTTTAATTTGATTAAATGCGTATGAACAGCACCAATACATAGAAGCATAGGAATTGGGTACTTGTCCTTAGAAACTTCTTTATCGCTTAAAATTAGTTGCGTTACCCCTTGTCTTACTAAAACTTCAGCCTCTTTTTTTAATCTTTCGAGTGAAGATTCTATATTTTCTTCATTAGAAAAAGTACAATCTAAAACTTGATTATTTTTGTCAAAAAAAGAAACAAATTTTTCAAACTGTTTGTTTGATAGAATTGGACTATTTAGTACATAAATATTTTCTTCAGTAAGGTTATTAAAATCTAAAATATTACCAAGATTTCCAAACCTTGTTTTTAAACTCATAACCTTATTTTCTCTTAATGAGTCGATTGGCGGGTTTGTTACCTGGCTAAAATTCTGTCTAAAAAAATGATATAAGGGTCTATATTTGTTAGACAAAACTGCTAAAGGTGTATCATCACCCATTGATCCAGTCGCCTCTTTTGCATCCTCTGCCATTGGGTGAAGTATCAACTCAAGGTCTTCTAGACTGTATCCAAAACAATGTTGAAGTTTTCTTAATTGATCACCTTTAAATAAATTTGTCTCATTTTTGATCGGGAATTTTTTGTCTAAATCAATAATCTGGTTATTAAAATGTTTGTATTCTTTTGCTAAGTAGTTTTTTATATCTTTATTTTTAAATATCTTCCCTTTTTCTATTCTTACACCTAAAATTTCACCAGGACCTAGTCTTCCTTTTGAAACTATCTTTTTTTCATTAAGTTCAATCATTCCAGTTTCTGATCCAGCAAAAAAAAAATTATCTTTTGTGATTGTGTATCTCATAGGTCTAAGACCATTTCTGTCTGTAGCAACTATCACCCATTCATTATCTGTGGCAGCAATAGCTGCAGGACCATCCCAAGGTTCCATTGTGCTATTAAGAAAGTTAAATAATTTTTGATGTTCAGCTGGTAGCACTTTACTTTTCTTAGACCAAGCGTCAGGTATTAACATTAATTTTGCTAAAGGGGCAGGTTGACCAGAAATATTGAGTAATTCAAAAACATTATCTAATGAAGCTGAATCTGAATTTCCGCTTGGGATCACTGGTTTTAAGTTCTCCATATCCTCAAAAACTGGGCTGAACATTTCTTCCTCATGAACCTTCATCCAATTTACGTTACCTTTTAGGGTATTTATTTCTCCATTATGTGCTAGAGCTCTGAATGGTTGTGCCAGATCCCAGCTTGGTGCGGTATTGGTCGAAAATCTCTGATGAAAAATTGCATATCTTGATACAAATCTTGGATCTTTAAGATCTAAATAAAAATCAGACAAGGACTCAGCAAGGAACATTCCCTTGTAAATGATTGATTTAGAGCTAAATGAACATATGTAAAATTCATTAAGGTTTTCTTGAAATATTTTTTTTTCAATCTTTCTTCTAGCTTCATAAAGTTTTATCTCTAGTGACTTACCCTTTTCATTTTTATCATTATATTTAAACAAGACTTGTGTAATTTCTGGTCTATTTAAATCTGCCTTTTCTCCTAGAACAGAAGGGTTAACAGGTACCTGTCTCCATCCATAGATGTTAAAATTACTTTTTGTTAACTCACTTTCAACAATAGTTCTGCAAGCTTCTTGAGCGCCATAATTATTTCTTGGAAGAAACAACATTCCCACACAAACTTCTGAGTTATCATGTTTATGACCTGTAGCTTCAATTTTTTCGATAAAAAAATCTGAAGCAATTTCTATATGGATACCAGCACCATCACCTGTTTTTCCATCAGCATCAATTGCCCCTCGATGCCAAACAGCTTTTAATGCTTCAATTCCGTATTCAACAACTTGTCTTGATTTTTTTCCATCTGTAGATGACACCAAACCAACTCCACAAGCATCATGTTCCATATTTTCGCTGTAAACATGATTTGATTTTAATAATTCTAAGTTTTCTTTTCTTCTTAATTTTTCTAACTTTAGATTTATCTTTTTCTTACTCACGGTTAGGCTACCTTTCTCTTTGAGTCCTTTAAATCTTTCAAATATTTATGAATACTTTCTGCAACATCTCTTCCATCTTTTATAGCCCAAACAACCAATGAAGCTCCACGAACTATATCGCCAGCAGCAAATACACCTTTTACACTTGTCTCCATAGTATCAAAATCAATTTTTATTGTACCCCATCTTGAAACTTGTAATTTTTTTTCACCAAATAAAACTGGTAAATCTTCGGGGTCGAAGCCTAATGATTTAATAACCATGTCAGCTTTCAATTCGAAATCAGAGTTTTCTTGAATAATAGGTTTTCTTCTCCCACTTTCATCAGGATCTCCAAGTTTAATTTTATCTACAGAAACTTTTTCTATTTTGTTTTTACCTAAAAACTTTTTTGGACTAGATAACCAAACAAATTCAACGCCCTCTTCCTCAGCGTTTGCAACTTCTCTTGATGAACCTGGCATGTTTTCTTTATCTCTTCTATACAAACATTTTACTGATTTAGCTTTTTGTCTCACTGCGGTTCTTACACAGTCCATTGCTGTATCACCACCACCAATTACAATAACATCTTTATCTTTTGCATTTAGAGATCCATTATCAAAGTTTTCAACCTTATCTCCAAGACCTTTTTTATTTGATGCGGTCAAAAATTCCATAGCAGGATAAATGTTATTTAAATCGCTTCCTTCAATTTCAATTTCTCTTGGTTTATAAACCCCAGTAGAAATTAAAACTGCATCGTGCTTCTCTCTCAATTCGTTTAATGATGCATCTTTTCCAACTTCAAAATTTAAAACAAACTTAATGCCACCATCTTGTAAAAGCTTTGTTCTTCTTTCGACAACATGTTTTTCCAATTTAAAATTTGGTATTCCGTATATTAATAATCCACCAGCTCTATCATATCTATCGTAAATAGTTATTTGGTAACCCTTTTTTCTGAGCTGCTCGGCACAAGCCATACCTGCGGGTCCAGATCCAATGACTCCTATACTTTGAGTTAATTCCCTCTCAACTTTGATTGGCTTTACCCAACCCTTGTCCCAAGCATTGTCGGTTATAAATTTCTCAACAGATCCTATCGTTACCGTGCCATGACCAGACTGTTCAATAACACAATTTCCTTCACACAATCTATCTTGTGGACAAATTCTTCCGCAAACTTCTGGCATATTATTTGTACTTTGAGATAAATTGTAAGCCTCTTCCAATCTTCCCTCCGCTGTAAGTTTTAACCAATCTGGAATATTGTTACTTAAAGGACAGTGAACTTGGCAAAAAGGAACACCGCATTGAGAGCATCTGCTTGATTGTTCTTTCGCACCTTCATGAATGAACTCTTTATATATTTCATTAAAATCTTCTTTTCTGGAATCGGTTTTCCTTTTAGGTGGGTTCTGTTGACCTATTTCCACAAATTTGAGCATTTTTTCAGACATAGTGTGGTGGCTTATATATTATTAAATTGTTGAATTAAACGAAAAATAGGACAGTTATTATTACCTATATTTTAAAAAATTCACTGTTTTTGCTAGTTTTTTCCTGTTTTGCATAGCTCATATGCATTCATGTTATTGCTTTAATTTACCCCTAATTAGTTTAGTTAAATAATTAATAATGGCGGAATTCATCGAAATTATAATTTTATCAGCAATACAAGGGATATCTGAATTTATTCCCGTAAGTTCATCTGCTCACTTATACTTAATGTCTGAAGTACAAAATTTTGAGATAAAGTCTCTTTTGACTGATGTTTCTCTTCATCTAGGATCACTATTAGCAATACTATTTTATTTTAGAGATGATTTCTTAAAATTATTTAAAGATCAAAAATTACTTAAATTATTAATTTTTGGGTCTCTACCTCTAATTATAGTTGGTTTTTTTGTATTTAAAACCGGCTTAATTAATTATTTTAGAAGCATTGAAATAATAGCATGGACTACAATAATTTTTGCAATCTTTTTATATATTGCTGATAAATTTTCTGTAAGAAAAAAAATTGATACAGATTTAAATTTAAGGGCAATACTTGCTATTGGCATTTTCCAAGTGCTTGCATTAATTCCAGGAGTAAGCAGAGCTGGAATTGTTATTACTGCTGGTAGATTGCTCAACTTTGATCGATACGATTCAACCAAAATTTCATTTTTTCTCTCTGTACCAGCAATCGCCGGTGCAAGTTTTTTAAACTTAAAAGAATTAACTTTTTCAAATATTGAAGTAAATTTTATTGTTTTGCTTGCGGTTATCTGTTCTTTTATTTTCTCATATATCACAATTAAATATTTTTTAATTTTTGTTAAAAAATTTAGTATGAATTTTTTTGTAATTTATAGGGTTTGCTTAGGATTAGTCTTATTTTGGTTTATCTATACTTAATCGTTTAAATTCTGGCATCAATTGTGACAGCAAAACTCCAGCAAGAATAAATAAACATCCTAAAATATTATCTATGTTTAAAATTTGATTTAGTATAATCCAAGCTGCTATTGTTGCAAAAACACCCTCTAATGAATAAATTATTGCTGCTGGTGCGGGACTAATGTTTTTTTGCGCATAAATTTGTAAAACAAAGGCAAATCCACCAGATAATACGCCTGCATAAAGAATTTCATATGTCTCGGATAAAATATTTGAAATTGTAAAAGTCTCGTAAACTAATCCAATAAAAATTGATAAAATTGATACTATTAAAGTTTGAATAAGACCAACTGTGACTGGTAAATCAAATTTTTCTACCAGTTGACCGATAAAAATAATGTGTAAACTCCAAAACAAAGCGCATATCAATACTAATATGTCTCCTTTTCTAACTGATGCGTCGTAAAAATTTGTTAACAAATATCCTCCT
>CACIHL010000015.1 GCA_902586395.1 uncultured Pelagibacteraceae bacterium
TTATCATCATTTTTACCAACCATCATAGCTAAGAAAGCAGGATTTTTTTCACCATCTGGAACAATTGCTAATTGTGGATATTTGATAACTAATTTGTTGGCTTCAGTTGAACTCGTAATATTACCATCTGCTCTCCCTGCTAGTACTTCCTGAAAATCTCTTGCAGGTGCCTCTACTGAATTCAATTTTGATTTAGGGAAAAATTCTTTAGCTTTTTCCTCTTGTGAAGTCCCAAGCGTTGTAGCGATTGTAACACCTTTATTGTTCAGAGAATCCCAAGTTGAAAATTTACTTAAATTTTTCTTTAAAACCAGTGGAACAGTTCCATATTTGTAATAAGTCTCTGTGAAACCTGCTACTTCTGCTCTTTTTGGAGTTTTTGTTACACTTGTTGAAATATCGTATCTGTCTGAAGTTATTCCAGAAACTATAGTTTTCCATTCAGCGGGAACGAACTTAATTTTTACACCCATGTCTTTTGCAAGTTCGTTCATGACATCAATGTCAAAACCTTTATAGGTATTTGTAGAAGGATCTTTTATAGTCATTGGATCCCAGTCTCCAGTTGTACCAACTCTTAGTTCTCCGTTTGAAAGAATTTTGTCTAAAGAAGAAGCGTTTGCTGAAAACGAGAATAATAAAGTAAATAATAGTATGATAATTTTTTTCATAAGAGTTTAATAAGATAATTTATGATATTTTTCTATGTTAACCTTGACGCAGTTAAATTTTATAATAAATTCGCCCCGTCATTAAGCCAATCCCATAAATGGTTAGAAAACGATCGTCTTACAAATAAATTTATATTGTTATCACCCAGGTTATGAATGATTACATCAATATGATTAATTATAGTTTGGGTTGTGGATCCTTTAGTATCTTTAAATTTTGAGAAATCAAATGGACAACTCATTGAGAGTAATTCGTATAATTTTTCCCCAGAAATATTAATACACACCCATTGGTCACTTACATTTGTAGCAGCTCCATAGTTAAGTGATGAAATTTCTTTAAAAATTCTATCAAAAATTTCTTTATTCATGCTATTTGTATAAACCATCCATTCATCTGGACTTAGCCATAAAGCGCTTAATTCTTGGTTACTTGTAGACGTATTACTTTCCGTTGGTAAAATAACAGAGAGAACCTGGCCAACTTTTGTAAAGAACTCTCTTTTATTTCCACGTAAGTTAATTTTAGTAATTGGTTCAACCTCTTTCAAATTTAAATCTGAATATTCTCTTTTGTCTTTAATAGCTGTATTTATATTATCCATTTATTCTTTCATTTTCTTTATCTAAGAAGACTGTGTCTGATACAGTTACTTTAATTGTTTTATCTATCATTGGAACCAAGAGCTTTTGTCCCTTGAGTTTTTTACCTTCTTTCAAAACTGCTAAAGCAATAGATTTTTTTAAGGTTGGACTGAAATAGCTTGAAGTTACGTGTCCAAGCATATTTACAGGCTTTTTGTTTTCGTCTTTAACAATTTGAGCACCTTCCTCTAAAATTTCATTAGGGTCATCAGTTAAAAGTCCGACTAATTGTTTTCTATCTTCTCTAACAGTATCGCTTCTATATAGAGATCGTTTACCAATAAAGTCATATTTTTTTTTACTAATTATCCAATCCATTTGAAGATCTACTGGTGTCATCGTTCCATCAGTATCTTGGCCAACAATGATAAATCCTTTTTCAGCCCTTAAAAGGTGCATAGTTTCAGTTCCATAAGGAGTAATGTTAAATTCTTTTCCAGCTTCAATACATTTTTCCCAAATATATTTACCGTATGATGCTTCCACATTGATTTCATAACTTAGTTCACCTGTAAAACTTATCCGCATGACTCTACAATTTATATTACCTAGCTTTACCTCTTTAAATGACATGTGTGGGAAACTTTCATCAGATAAATCTAAATCTTTAAAAATTTTATTAATGATTTTTTTTGCGTTTGGACCACATACACTCGCTGTTGCATAATGATCCGTAACTGATGTTAAAAAAACATCTAATTCTGGCCATTCTGTTTGCAAATAATCTTCAAGTTTAGACATGACATTTGCAGCACCACCAGTTGTTGTTGTCATTAAATAGTGATTTTCACCTAGTTTTGTTGTCACTCCATCATCGTAAACCATTCCATCTTCATTTAACATTAAACCATATCTACACTTACCTATTTGCAATTTTGACCAAGCATTTGTGTAAACTCTATTAAGAAACTCATTTGCATCAGTTCCTTGAATGTCGATTTTACCGAGTGTTGAAGCATCTAATATTCCACAAGATTCTCTTGCAGCTTTACTTTCTCTTTGCACAGCATCATGCATTGTTTCACTATTTTTTGGATAATACCAAGCACGTTTCCATTGGCCGACATTTTCAAACTTTGCATTATTATCAACGTGCCAGTCATGCATAGGTGTTTTTCTAAAAATATCAAAAAATTGTCCAACGTTCCTACCTACTATGGTACCAAAAGTGAGTGGAGTATATGGAGGTCTAAACGTTGTCGTACCTAGATCACCCATATTAGTATTAGTTGTATCAGCAACTATACCTAAGGCATGCATGTTAGCAAGTTTACCTTGATCAGTACCCATGCCAGTCGTTGTATATCTTTTTACGTGTTCAATTGATTTAAAACCTTCTCGTAAAGCTAATTTTATATCTTTTGCAGTGCTATCATTTTGATAATCTAAAAACGGTTTTGTTTTACTTAACGGTTTATCTGATGGAAGTAACCATATATTTTTTTTCTCGTTTTCCTTAGAGCATTGAATATCAATTTTATCAAAATTAGAATTTTCAATCTGCAAAAACTTTTTTGTATCTTTAATTGAGTTTTTTAAAACATCATCTAATTCAAAATCTCCTTTTGCAGAACCAATACTTAATTGATTTAAATTTGTTTTATCTGGCACAAAAATGTTATCTTTATTATCAAACTTAAGTTTACCACCAGATTGTGTAAATAGATGGACCATAGGGGTCCAGCCACCAGAAATTGCTAAGCAATCGCAATTTAATTCAATCTTTTTTCCGATAACATCATTGCCTTTATCATTTAGCTTCATTATTGTTACTTTATTAATTCTTTTATAACCTTTAGTGTTTACTATTGTATGGTTCCAATAAATTTGTATTCCTAGACTTTTTACTTTATTTACTATTTCTGAAGATGAATTATTTCTAATATCTACTATTGCATTTAATTTTGTGCCTGATTTATGTAAAGATAAAGCTGTTTCATAAGCACTGTCATTATTGGTAAATATAACATTTTCCAAACCACATCTCACACCATAATAGTCTATGTATTTTTTTACAGCAGATGCTAACATTATACCTGGTCTATCGTTATTATGAAAAACTTGAGGTCTTTCTATAGCCCCAGTGGAGATAATTACTTTTTTTGCTCTTATTTTGTAAAGCCTTTGTCTGATTTTATTATTACGATCATTAACACTTAAATGATCAGTTAAATTTTGCCTTGCTAGTAAAAAGTTATAATTATGATAAGCAGCAAGACTTGTTCTAGTTTTAATAACGATATTTTTATCATTTTTAATATTTTCAATGAGTTTTTTTAACCATTCACTACTTTTTTGATTATCAATTTTAGAAATATCATTATCATCATAAATTAATGAACCTCCCAGTAATTCCTTATCCTCTAACAATAAAACTTTTTTATTATCATCAGAAGCTATTTTAGCCGCTATTAAACCAGAAACACCACCTCCAATTATTAAGATATCACAGTGCATATATCTATGGTCGTACATATCTGGATCTTGTTTAGTTGGGGATTTTCCTAAGCCAGCAGATTTACGAATAAAGTATTCGTATTTTTCCCAAAAACTTGCTGGCCACATAAATGTTTTATAATAAAAACCTGCAGGAAGGAGAGGTGATAAAAAGTTATTTATTCCACCGATGTCAAATTTTACACTTGGCCAACAATTCTGACTGTTACAAATTAAACCATCATATAATTCGATTTCAGTAGCTCGTACGTTAGGCTCTGTTAAAGCATCGTCATTTCCTATTTGAAGAATTGCATTTGGTTCCTCAGAACCAGAAGTCATTATTCCTCTTGGTCTATGGTACTTAAAACTTCTTCCCACAAGATGAATATCATTTGAAAGTAGGGCAGAGGCTAGTGTATCACCTTTATATCCGTATAATTTTTTTCCATTAAAAATAAAAGATAGTTTTCTAGTTTCGTCTATAAATTGTTTATTATTTATTCTTAGATTTTTGGACATTATAATTTTGGTGGTTGTTCACCCATTTTGTATATTTTTTCTATTTTATCATTTGAGGTGTCACGGGCTACATTAAACCACTTTCTACATCCATGTGCATGATTCCATCTTTCAAATTGGATACCCTTAATATTTTTTCTCATAAACAAATATTCTGCCCATTGATCATCATTCAATTCGGTAGGTTGTTTGGGTCTTGCTATATGAGCTTCACCACCAGAAACAAATTCTGATTGATCTCTTTCACCACAATATGGACAATTAATTAAAAACATTAGTGGGCAACAGCTGCTGCTCCATGTTCATCTACTAGATCACCACTTACAAATCTATTAATGTTAAATGCAGCATTTAATTTATGAGGTTCATCATTAGCGATTGTATGAGCAAATAAATCGCCCGAACCAGGTGTTGCTTTAAATCCACCAGTTCCCCAACCACAATTAAAATAAAGTCCTTTGATTGATGTTTTACTAATTATTGGGCTTGCATCTGGACAAATGTCAACAATTCCACCCCATTGTCTTAACATCTTCATTCTACTAAAAATTGGATATAATTCTAATATAGCTTTAAGTGTTTCTTCTACAATATTAAAGCTTCCCTTTTGTGTGTAAGAAACATATGAGTCAGTTCCTGCACCAATTACTAATTCACCTTTATCTGATTGACTTACATAAGCATGAACAGCATTTGACATTACAACAGTATCAATTATTGGTTTTACTGGCTCTGATACAAGCGCTTGTAAAGGTTTACTTTCGAGCGGTAACTTAAGTCCCGCCATATTTGCTAATACGCTTGAATGTCCTGCAGCAACAACGCCAATCTTTTTAGTTTTAATAAATCCTTTTGTTGTTTCTAGACCTTCAACTGAATCTCCATTTCTTTTAATGCCTTTAACTTCGCAATTTTGAATTATATCAACTCCCATCTCATCAGCGCCTCTTGCATAACCCCAAGCAACAGCATCATGTCTAGCTGTACCAGCTCTTCTTTGTAGAGTTCCACCTAAGACTGGATACCTAATATCCTGTGATGTATTTATTATTGGACAAAACTTTTTTACTTCATCTGTTTCCAACCAAACTGCATCAATACCATTTAATCTATTTGCGTGAGTTCTTCTTTTTAGATCCCTTACATCTTGTAAATTATGAGCCAAATTCATAACTCCTCTTTGGCTGAACATTACATTGTAATTAAGTTCTTGGGACAAACCTTCCCAAATCTTTAATGCGTGATCATATAAACCTGCACTGGCGTCCCATAAATAATTTGATCTGATAATTGTAGTATTTCTTCCAGTGTTACCTCCACCAATCCAACCTTTCTCAACAACAGCAATGTTTGTTAAATTATGTTTTTTCGCTAAATAATATGCAGTAGCTAAACCGTGACCGCCGCCACCAACAATTACAGCATCATACTCTTTTTTAGGTTCAGGATCTCTCCATGCTCTTTGCCAATTTTCATGGTTGCTAAAAGCATTCTTTATTAAAGAAAATATAGAATATTTATTTTTCATTTTTTGAGAAATTACTTGATAAATATTGAATATTCAATGATTTCAAGTTACACAGTATAACAGTATATAAGGAAGGATGGGTGAGCTGGTTTAAACCAGCGGTTTGCTAAACCGCCGTACGCTTGAAAAGGTGTACCGAGGGTTCGAATCCCTCTCCTTCCGCCATTTTTCAGAAATTAGTATAGTGGGTAATTAGTGAAAAAATCTTTCATTTTGATAGGCTTTTGCTCTAGCACGTATCGATAAACGTTATAATTTTCTAAAACTCTTTGAACATAATTTCTTGTTTCTTTAAATTTAATAAGCTCAATCCAATCAACATAATCCACTTGATCCTTTTGAGGATTTTTATTTATTTTTTTCCAATATCTTACTCTTTTAGGGCCCGCATTATAAGCGGCAATAGCAAAAGGATAGGCACCATCATATTCTAAAATTAATCCTGCTAAATAATGAGATCCTAAATTAATATTGTATTCAGGATCTGAAGTTAATCTTGATTTTGAATATGGTAGCTTAGCTTGTTTTGCAACAATCTTAGCTGTGTAAGTCATAAGTTGCATCATACCTCTCGCACCAGCGTAACTATTTGCTTTACTATCAAATTCACTCTCTTGTCTTATAACTGCAAGTATCAATGCAGGGTTAGGAATTTTTCTTCCCCCAACCATAGTTGGTGTGCTGATAACAGGATAGTTATATTGATTGTGAAATCTTTTTTCATAAGATGCCAATTTAGATATTTGAATTGCAAAATCATATCTCGAAATTTCAGTAGCAAGTTCTGCAGCTAGAACTTCACTTCCTTGTTCTATATTATCAAGAGCTAAATGACGTAAAATATGTTTTGTATATCTATCTCTTTCTATCTCATAAAGTAAATAAACGAGTTTATATAATTTCTTGTCCTTAAATTCTTTTTTGTATTTATCGTTTGCTTTCATAGTTTCATTTAAAGAAAATGTTTCGTCTGGTTTAATTTTCATATGTGCAAGTTGCCCATAATATGTAGTCGGAAATTTAGACGCTTCACTGTAATATTTATCAGCTGTTACGGGGTCACCCAGTTTTTCATACGTTCTTCCTAACCAAAATGCTCCTCTAGATAAACTTATTGGATAACCGACATTTTGATAAAAAGATTTAAAGTGTTCTCTTGCTAAAATTGGATCATTTAAGAAACTTAAAGCAATCCATCCACTAAACCATTCTGCCTCAGCGTATTCCGGAGTTCCTTCTTCTAATGAGTGGTTATTGACAATTTTGTAGGCTATTTGATATTTCTTTTTATAAATTAACGATCTTCCAATAATTGACCTTTCCACCCACCATTTGTCTGGTCTTACCATATAACTCTTAGTATTCTTAATGTTTAACAAAATTTCTAATGAGCTATCTACTCGACCTCTTTTTCTTCTCCATTTTAATCTGTCATAGTTAAGACCTGGGTCATTTCTGAAACTTTCAGGCACTTTTGAAATTGCATTGTCTACACCATATGATTTACTCATTAGCAATTGCCTCGCAGTATAAAGAAGCTGATAATCTTTCGGTAAATATCTTAACATTCTTTTTAAATCCCAATATTTATTTTCCCAAGCTAGGTAATCAGCCCTTCTAATATGGTCTTCCGATGATAAATATTTTTTTATTCGTTTGTATGTAGGTCTAAGTTCTGCTTTAGATAAATCGGCAGTAATCCATCCTTTTTTAATCAACTTTATACCGTCTACATTTTGCCCATCTTGTAATAAGCTTTCCCCCAAAACTATCTCTCCGTATCCACTTAATGGTTTTTTATCCTCGAATAAATCTATTATTTTTTTGTGACCAATTTTTTTAACAGATAATTTCTTTTCAGATAGATATTCAATTCTACCACGACGAGGATAAGTTTCATTTCTTTTTAAAAATGAACTATAGTCAGAATAATTTGCATTATTGTTTCTTTCTAATAAGTATCTCCACATTGTGAAATCATAAATTGACTTATCTTTTGCACGAGAAGCAATTTTGATTGCACTTTGCCACTTTTTTCTTTTAATTAAATCTAAAGATTGTTGAGCTATTTTCACGTCTTTTTTACTATAGTATTTTGATTTTTTAACTTTCTCCTTTTTTGGCTCTGTCTTTTTAACAATTATTGTTGGTTTCTTTTTAGGTAGCAAAATCCCTATATTTTGAAAATCCTTATCGGTTTCAGCTTTTTCAACCTTTTCTTTTTTTTCTTGAATTTCTTTCTCTTTTTTAACTGTAGGTTTTATTGGAGGTATAATATTTTTTTTTGATATAATCTTTTTTTTAACCTCATCAGATAATGTTGGTTTTTTTGGTGGTATAATTAACTCACTTGAAAATGAATATGAGCCTAAAATTAACAGAAAGATTAAAATAAATTTGATAAATATTTTAAAAAAGATCATATTTTTGTAAATGAATCGATAATCTATGTTATAAAGTTATATGTTTAAAGGATCAAATGTTGCGTTATTAACTCCGTTTAAGAATAATAAATTAGACGAAGATTGTTATATCAAACTAATAAATTTTCATATTGAAAATGGCACAAATGGTTTAGTTCCTGCAGGAACAACTGGTGAATCGCCCACATTGAGCCATGAAGAGCATGAAAAAGTCATTGAGCTTTGCATTAAAGAAGCGAAAGGCAAAATTCCGGTAATTGCAGGCACTGGATCAAATTCTACAACTGAAGCTGTAGCTCTAACAAAGCATGCAGAAAAGGCAGGAGCAGATGGCGTGCTTGTAGTTACTCCATATTACAACAAACCAACACAGGAAGGTTTATATCAACATTATAAATCAATTAATGATAATACAAGCTTGCCAATTATTATTTACAATATTCCAAGTCGCTGCGTTATTGATATGTCAGTTGATACAATGGCAAGACTTTATGAACTTAAAAATATCGCAGGTGTAAAAGATGCGACAGGAGACCTAAATAGACTTGATCAAACTTTAAAAAAATTGGGTCCTGATTTTATTCAGCTAACTGGTGAAGATGGTCTTGCTTTCGAATTTAATAAAAGAGGAGGGGTTGGTATAATTTCAGTTACAGCAAATATAGCACCTAAGCTATGTTCTGATTTTCAAAAATTTTCAAAATCAAATTCTGATAATGAAATTAAAGAGGCTGAAAGAATTAATGCTTTGCTTCAACCACTTCATAAAGCTCTATTTATTGAAAGCAATCCAGCACCTGCAAAATATGCAGCTAAACTTTTAGGTCTGTGCAGTGATGATGTTAGACTGCCATTAGTTAAAATACAAGAATCCACTAAGGAAAAAGTAAAAGAAGCATTATTGTCTGCAAAATTATTGTAGCATGGTAAAAAAAGAGGCTGGACACAAAATAATTTGTTTAAATAGAAAAGCATCCTTTAATTTTTTTTTCCAAGAAATTTTAGAGGCAGGAATTGTATTAAAAGGATCTGAGATTAAGTCTGTAAGAGCAGGAAAAGTAAATATAGCAGAATCATATGCTATTGAAAAAGATGGTGAGTTTTTTTTAGTAAATTCACACATACCAATTTATAAAGAGGCAAGTTTTACTAACCATAATCCTAGAGAAGAGAGAAAGCTGTTGTTAAATAAAAGAGAGATAAAAAAATTAATTGGTAAAGTTAATAGAGATGGATTGTCACTAATACCTCTTAAAATGTATTTTAAAAAAGGGAGAGCAAAGTTGGAGATTGCCGTCGCAAAAGGTAAAAAAAGATTTGATAAACGACAAACAAAAAAAACAAAGGACTGGAACCGTGATAAAGCAAGATATTTTAGAAGATCGTCATAATACAATCATACTGGCACTAGGCTCAAATTTGGGAAATAGAGCTGATAATATTGAAAAAACTAAGTTTCATTTATCACATTTTTGTTACTTTCTAAAAGTCTCAAAACTTTACGAAACACCATCGTGGCCAGACCAATCGAATCCAAAATTTTTAAACCTCATTATTGAATGTAAAACAGATTTAACAATTATCGATTTGTTTGAAAAAATTAAAAAAATAGAAACATTATTAGGAAGAAAAAAAAGTATAAAAAACGCACCACGAACTTGCGATATTGATATTATTGATTTCAACAATACTTGCAAAAGCATTATTCATAAAGGAGAAAAAATTATTACTCCACACCCAAGAATGCATCAAAGAAATTTTACTTTAATTCCATTATATGAAATAAAAAAAAACTGGATACATCCAAAAAATAAGCAAAAAATAGATATTTTAATAAAAAAATTAAACCCCAAATCAATTAGTGATATAAAGATTTATCAAAGTAATGGTATAATTAAACATGCTTAAATCTGAAGAATTAATAAATAAGGTAAGGGAATATAATAAGTTTTTAAACCCGACAACATTAACTAAAGCTTATAATTTTGCTCTCGAGGCTCACAAGAAACAAAAAAGGGATGAAGGTGTGCCATATATTATTCACCCAATAGCTGTAGCAAACATTCTTTCAGATTTAAAACTTGATAGCGCAACTATTGCAACTGGATTATTACACGATACGATTGAAGATACTAGAGCTACTTATAAAACAATCAAGGAAGAATTTGGTCAAGAAGTTGCTGATTTAGTGGAAGGTGTCACAAAAATCTCTGCATTTGAAAATCAAGCAGCTCAAGATTCTAAAGCTGAAAATTTTAGAAAATTAATCATAGCAACCTCTAAAGACATAAGAGTCCTTCTTGTAAAATTAGCTGACAGACTTCATAACATGAGAACAATTAAATTTGTAAAACTCAAAGAAAAACAAATTAGAAAAGCTAAAGAAACGATGGAAATATATGCTCCGTTAGCAGACAGAATGGGCATGAATAGAATTAGAGATGAGTTGGAAGATCTTTCTTTTGAAATTTTAAATCCTGAAGCAAGACATCTCGTTAAGAAAAGACTTGATGAAATAAAAGAAAATAATATTTCAAATTTCAATATGATTTCTGAGGAGTTTCAAAAAATTTTAAAAGCAGAAGGATTAAATGTTAAAATAATTGGAAGAGAGAAAACACCTTTTTCTATTTGGAGAAAAATTCAAAAAAAAAGAACTTCGCTAGAGCAAATCACAGATATAATCGGATTTAGGGTAATTGTTGACGATGTATCAGATTGCTATAAGACTTTAGGTGTATTCCACAAAAAGTGGAATTGTATACCGGGAAGATTTAAAGATTATATTTCATCTCCTAAAATAAACAAATATCAATCATTACATACCGCTATAATTGGTCCAAACAAAAGACCTATTGAAATTCAATTAAGAACAATGCAGATGCACGAATACGCTCAAAGAGGAATTGCTTCTCATTGGAAATATAAATCTTCTGAAAAATTTAATTCTTTAACTTGGAAAGAATACGATTGGTTGAAAGATCTTGTTGAAATAATAGAGAGAAATGAAAATCCAGAGGACTTTTATGAATATACTAAACTTCAGATGTTTCAAGAAAATGTATTTTGCTTTACACCAAAGGGATCTGTGATCAAACTTCCAAAAGATGCTACCCCAATAGATTTTGCGTATGCAGTACATACACAAGTTGGAGATACTGCTATTGGATCAGAAATAAATGGTAAAGACAGTCATTTACAAAGTATCCTAAGAAATGGTGATGTGGTTAAGATTATAACATCAAAGAAAGAGTCACCATCTTTACATTGGTTAAGCTCAGCTAAAACAGGTAAAGCGAGAGCCGCAATTAGGAGATATTGGCAATATAGAGAAAATTCTAAACCAACTGACAAAATATATAATACTACTCTTTGGATCTCGTTACCTGATAAACCAGGTGTTCTCGGAACAGTGACAACTATGATTGGAGAAAATCATGTAAACATTTCTAGTGTTGAAATGGTAGAAAAAACTAAAACCTCCATTAATTTTAGATTTAATCTAATTATTTCTGATCTCAAAAACTTTACAAAATTAATAAGTGAGTTAAAACAAAGAGAGTATAAATTTAAAATTATTAGACACAAAAACAAAAAATATGCTTTCTTTAAAAAATTCTTTGGCAGTTTTAAGAAAAACTGACGCTCTTTTAGAGGGACACTTCGTACTTTCATCTGGTCTACATTCACCCCAATATGTTCAATGCGCCAAGCTTTTAAGCAAACCAACTCAAGCTAAAAAATTTATAAGTTCCTTGGCAACAAAAATTAAAAGAAATATTAAAAGTTTTGATATTATTCTATCCCCAGCAATGGGAGGTGTAATTATTGGTTATGAAATAGGAAGATTGTTAAAAAAAGAGACTATTTTTTGTGAAAGAGTAGATAAAAAATTTAAACTTAGAAGAGGTTTTAATATTAAAAAAAAAGCGAAAGTATTAATAGTAGAGGACGTAATCACTACAGGAAAATCTTCATTGGAGTGTGTAAGACTCATAAAAAAATTTGGTGGAAAGTTTGTTGGAATTGCTTGCTTAATAGACAGATCGAAAAAATTAAAAATGTCTAAAAAAATTATATCTCAAGTAAAATTAGATATTCCTGTTTATAAGAGAAATAAATTACCAACTCCTTTGAAGAATATTCAAATTACAAAACCAGGAAGTAGATATCTAAGATAATGTCTAAACTCGGTGTTAACATTGATCATGTGGCTACATTAAGAAATGCTAGAGGTGAAAATCATCCAAATATTTTAAAGTTTGCAGATATTGCAATTAATTCAGGAGCTGACTCTATAACAGTTCATCTTAGAGAAGACAGAAGACATATTAAAGATTTAGATTTAAAAAAACTTTGTAAAAAAAAAATTAAAATAAACTTAGAGATGGCATGTAATAACAAAATGTTAAAAATTGCTCTTAGAAACATGCCTAATTATGTTTGTATAGTACCAGAAAAAAGAAAAGAAATTACCACAGAAGGGGGAATAGATTTAAAAAAAAATTTTCATAATTTAAAAAAAATTATATTCAGACTTAATAAAGCCAAAATTAGAACAAGTTTATTTATAGACCCTTCAAAACAAAATATTGAAATCTCGAAAAAAATAGGAACGAAATGCGTTGAACTGCACACAGGAAAAATATCAATTTTAGTTAAAAAAGGTGCAAAATTTTCAAATGAATTAAAGAGAATTAAAGATGCAAGTAAATTAGCATTTGATTATGACATTGAAGTACATGCAGGACACGGCTTAGATTACAAAACAACCAAAATTTTGAGAAAAATTCCATACATAAAAGAATTTAATATTGGTCACTTTATCATAGGTGAAAGTTTAGAGTCTGGTATGCCCAGTATTATTAAAGAATTCAAAAAGATCGTGAGATGACTTTAAATATTTTTGGTGTAGGGACAGACATTGTTAAAAATAGTCGTATAAAAAAACTTATTAAAAACAAAAAATTTATTAATAGAATATTCACATCTAGTGAAATTAAAGACTCAAAAAAAATTAATCAGAAAGTTTTGTTTTTTTCAAAAAGATTCGCTGCTAAGGAAGCTTTCGTAAAATCTCTTGGTACTGGTTTTGCTCATAATATTAATTTTAAAGATATAAATGTATCAAAAAAACGAAGTGGTAAACCCTACCTTACTTTAAACAATAAGTTAAAAAATATATTAAAAAGAAAACTTAAATTGAAAAAAGTTAAAATTTTTCTGTCATTATCAGATGAAAGAGAATATTCAGTTGCATACGTTGTAACTCAAAAGGTTAAATGAAACAAAAAATTATAGATAATATCAAAACTATTTTTTATGCTTTAGTAATTGCTATTGTAATTAGGTCTTTATTAATTCAACCTTTTTATATTCCATCATCATCAATGGAGCCTACTTTATTGGTAGGAGATAGGATTTTCGTAACTAAATATACTTATGGATATAGCAAGCATTCATTTCCTTTTAGTTTAGGTCCCATTAAAAAACGTATTTTTTTCGATGAACCAGAAATAGGAGACATTATTGTATTCAAAACTCCTGCGGATAATAGAACCGATTATATTAAAAGACTTATAGGTGGACCAGGAGACAAGATTCAATTTATAGACGGCAATCTATATCTTAACGACGTTGAAATCCTTAAATCTAAAGTGAAGTTAAAAAATGAAATATATTGTGGTGGTGAAGTTTTAGAAACAAATCTTTTTGAAGAAAAAATAGAAAATAAAAAATATTTAACTGCTTATAATAATTTTGGATCGTACCAAAATTCAGATGAATTCGTTGTACCTGATAATCATTATTTTTTTTTAGGAGACAATAGAGATTGTTCAAAGGATAGTCGATTTTTAACAAGTGTTGGCTATGTACACCGCGATAATATTGTTGGTAAGGCTAGATTTATTTTTTTTTCAACAGACAAAAAAATAGGAAAATTTATTGAAATTTGGAAATGGAATAAAAGTTTTAGATTCGACAGATTCTTTAAAAAAATTAAATAATGAAAAAAAATATAAGTTCTTTTGAAAAAATAATAGGTGTTAAATTTAAAAATCAAAATCTTCTATTACAAAGCCTAACACATAAAAGTAATAATCCACTTAATAACAATGAAAAATTAGAATTTTTAGGTGATAGAGTATTAGGATTAATTATATCAAAGAATTTATATAAATTATTTCCAAATGATAAAGAAGGAGATCTTGATAAAAAATTGGCGTCATTAGTTAATAGGAAAAGATGTGTTGAAATTTCTAATTATTTATCTTTAAAAGATTATGTTTTAGTAGGAGACAACAAAGAAAATTCAAAAATAGAGAATAAAATTTTAGCAGATACAGTTGAATCAATCGTTGGTGCCTTGTATTTAGATCAAGGATTAGAAGTAACTGAAAAATTCATTTTAAATTACTGGAAAAGATTTCTAAATGAAAAATTAACAATTTATAGAGATCCAAAAACAATGCTTCAAGAATATTCTCTTAAATTGTATAAAACCCTCCCAATTTATAATATAGTAGAAAACAAAGGCCCAAGACACAAACCTGTTATAAAAGTTTCAGTCAAAATAAAAAATTCAAAAAAATATTTGGGAATTGGTAATTCTAAAAAAGAAGCCGAACAGAAAGCTGCATTAAAATTATTGGATACTTTTAAAAAATGAATTGGACAGATACAGGTATTTTGTTATCAAAGAATAAATTTCAAGAAAATTCAACCATTGTTAATTTTTATA
>CACIHL010000016.1 GCA_902586395.1 uncultured Pelagibacteraceae bacterium
TTACAGTTTCAACAGCTACAGCAGGAAATCATGGCAAATCAGTTGCTTGGGGGGCAAAAAATTTGGGATTGAATTGTAAAATTTTTATTAGTGAGAATGTAAGCGAAACAAGAGCTGAAGAAATGAGGAATTTGAACGCTGAAGTAATCAGAGTTAGGGGAAATTATGAGAATTCTCTTAATGTTTGTAAGGAGGAATCAAAAAAAAATAAATGGGAAATTATTCAAGATGTAGCATGGCCAGACTATGAACTAGTTCCAAAACTTACAATGGCCGGATATTCGACAATGATAAAAGAAGTTTCATTTCAAACTAATGAATATGTCACACATATTTTTTTACAGGCTGGTGTTGGAGGTATGGCAGCAGGTTTAGTAGCTGGTGTAGCTCATTATTTCAAAAAAGTACCAAAGATTATTATTGTTGAACCTGAAAATGCAAATTGTGTAATGCAGAGTATTGAAAATAATACCCCTACAAGTGTAGATATTAAAAAAGAAAGTATAATGGGTGGTATGTCTTGTGGAGATGTATCATTAGTCCCATGGCAAATATTAAAAAATTCTGTAAATAATTGTGTCAGTGTTTCAGATAAATTTGTATCACAGACTGTAGCAATGTTAGCAGATAAAGTGTTAAGTGACATTTCAATAGTAGGAGGTGAATGTTCAACTCCAGGGATCACAAGTTTAATTTCATGTTGTAATAATAAAAAAACAAAGAGTGCACTAGATATAAATGAAAATTCAAATATATTATTAATTGGTTGTGAGGGCTCTGCAGATGTAGAACTTTACCAGAAGTTATTAAATGAAGGAAAAAAATTGATATAAATATATGAAAAAACTAAGTGACACAGAAGTTTACAAATTATTTAAACCTGAACTTTCCCCAAAAAAAATGCTTGAGCTTGGGGTTTTTGGTGGATCTTACTTTGGAAATAACATTAAAGAGTATCCAAAAAGTTGGTTTGTGAAAGCTAAGTTAAGTAAAACTTTTGATGTAAATATTAATAGATTTAAAGTTAAGGCAGGGCTTTCTAGAGAACATTGGATTGAGAAAGGTTGGATATTCAAGGAAGATCCATTGGGCTGGTTCCAATGGTACTGTAGATACTCAATGGGTAGAAGAATACCAAAGGTAGATATAACTCAAATTAAAAGATGGAAGAATTTCAGAAGACATGTGACTGCCATTGAGAAAAATTGTGAAAAAGGGAATTTAACTTGCAGAAGAAGACAAAGGCAAGCAATTTTACAATGGGCATATAATCCTCACATCTAATCACCTATAAAATGGTGAATAATTTTTCTTACTTGACTCTCAATTCTATGTTCAAACAAATAAATTCCTTGCCATGTGCCTAACAACAGTTCCTTTTTTTTAATACTTAGAGAAATTTGATTGTTGGTTAAAGCAGATTTAATATGTGCAGGCATATCATCCTTGCCTTCTGATTTATGAATATAAGATTTTTCATCCATAGGAACTAGTCTATTAAAATAATTTAATAAGTCTGTTTGCACATCAGGATCGGCATTTTCTTGAACAATTAAAGATGCACTCGTATGTTGAATACTTAAATTTAAAATTCCATCATTAAATGAATTTTCCCTAATCCAATTTATAGTTTGATCTGTAAAATTGTATAATTTTTGTCCGTTTGTTTTGAGTCTTAATTCAAAAAACTTTTGCTTCATTTTTTAGTTTTAAAATCAATTCCATACTCTGATCTTGGTCCTTTCCTCAATCCATATGGTCCTGCTATGAATATAGTTAGAGGTTTCGTTCCTGATTTAATATCAATTCTATGATGCGTGTTTGCAGATCTAAAACCAATATAACCTGCCGGTCTCCAGTATCTCCCGCTTTTGAGAGTTTCAAAATATCCATCCCTGAGAATTATTGTCATAAATGGGAATGGATGATTATGTACACCCTCCCCGTGATCATCATCTAACATTTCATGTATTAGAATATTAAAAGGAAACCACTTAGGTCTATGTCTAAAAATTAAATAGTATCTATTCATCCAAGGTTTGGCTTTTTCATACTGAGGATGAGAAGGACCTCTATCTAAGACAATTTTTTTTCTACCTAACTTTTCAAGAATTTTAAGAAGCATCAGTTTAGTCTAATGATCGAATTATCTTTTGCAATATATAAACTTTTATTAAAATAAATAGGTCTTTGAAGTTTGTTGTTATCTAATTTAAGCATTTTTTCAATTTTACCTTCTTTAAAATTTACAACCATCATTCTTCCATTCTTTGTTGAAAGATAAATATTAGACCTACCTATTACAAAACCTACAGGTTTAAAATCTTTTTTTCTTTTTTCTTTAATATTTTTAAATAAATCATTTATTCTCAAAATTTGACCTGTCTCTTTATTCATTACTATTAACAGTCCTTCATCTGAAATTGTAACTAAATAGTTCCCTATTAGAGCTGGTCTTAGCTCCGAACTAAAATCTTGTTTCCAGTTTATTGTTCCGGTAGATAAATCGATTGAATAAAATTGTTTATTGTTATTCGATACGAAAATTGATTTACTATCAGATATTATATCTGATAATTTAAGAAAATAAGTACTGCCAAAAGAAATATTTGATTGGGTTGGCGTTTGCCAGATCACATTTCCGTTTATAATATTTACGGCAGTAACGTCTCCGATAGAATTGCTAAAATAAACCTTTCCATCTTTCAGTATTAAAGATTGTTTTTTTTGAGATCTTAAAAGTGATTTTTGGGTTTTAACATTCCATACAAGTTCTCCTGTCTTTACAGAAAAGCAATTAAGTTGATTTTCCATATCAATTATCAAAGCTTTGTTTTCAAAAATTTTAATTTGTGAATTGAATGAAGAAGAATGTTTTTTTTTCCATTTTAGTTTTCCGGTTCTCTTATCAACTACATAGTAATTTGCTATACTGTCTGATATGAATAGATTTTCATCACTAGCCGCAAAAAATAATATTGGTTGTAATTTTTTATCTTGTTTCGAATAGTGATTTTGTTTCCATATTACGTTAGAATAGTTATCAAATTTTACTATAGTGCCGTTGCTGTCAAAATAGAACAGATGATTATTATCTAATAATATTTCGGGCTCAAAATTTGAAAAAGAGCCTATTTTTCTAAAGCTGTATTTAGACATCTTTTCAAGATTAGCATCAAAGTTTACATATCCATCATTATTCAAGTCTTGATTTGTATCCACTTTTAAATTTTTTGGAAGTGAGATTTTAAAATTTTGATTAAATTCATCTAGAGATTTTTTTTTCTTGTTTAACAAAACTGACGTTTGACCTTTATCAACCAAAATTTTTTTTTCTTTAGTCCAAAATTTTGAATTTTGATTTAATGAACATCCGAGAAGAAATAAAAATAAAATAAAATAAAAAAAATTTTTAGTCACCAAATTTCCTCTTTAGACGTCTTTCAGCTTCAATTCTAATTTCATTATTAGCTAATTGAGAATTTGCTATTTCTTCTAGAAAATCTTTTGACTTTATCAAATTATTATTATGCTCAAAATAGTCTGCCACTAAAAGTAAAGCATGGGATTTCCACACACTTTCGGATTTGAGTATAGGATTTAATATTTCGAGTAGCTCATTTTCTGAAATTATGTCTGCATTGTACATTGCCTTTTTATAAATAATTAGATTTCTAATTTCTTTTTCCTTTTGAGATTTTATTACCAGATCAAAAAAACCGTTAATTTTTTTTTGATCATTTAGCAAGTCATTTTCGATGATAAAATATAGTGACAAAGCAGAATAGATTGGATCTTTTTCTTTTATAATCTTCACTAATTGTTCAATATCATTGGAGTTTTGAATTTTTATTTCTTTCATAGTAATTTGATTGTAAGTCTCAGCGATCTCTAATTTTTCCCTTTTTTCATATTCTTGATAACCAAAGTATGAAAATAGCAACAACAATATTGATACTAATGAACCTATTAACTTTTTAAAGTTATTAGAAAAAAAATTTTTTATTTTTTCAATTCTTGTGGTTTGATTAATGATTTCTATATCTTCGGACATTATTATATTGTATTTCTTAAAACGTATTGAAGTATCCCACCGTGTTTATAATATTCTAACTCATTATTAGTATCTATTCTGCACAACATTTTAATTTTCTTTATTTCCCCATTTTGATATTTAAATTCGACAGATAATTTATCCCCAGGATTAAGTCCTTTTTCTATTCCATTGACTGTAATTATTTCCGAACCTGAAAGTTTTAATTTTTTTCTGTCCATGCCATCTATGAACTGTAATGGTAATATTCCCATTCCAATTAAATTCGATCTATGTATTCTCTCAAAACTTTCAGCAAATACAGATTTCACCCCTAAAAGTTTTGTACCCTTGGCTGCCCAGTCTCTTGAAGAGCCTGTTCCATATTCCTTACCACCAATGACTATTAAATCAGTTTTTCTTTTTTTGTACTCCTCTACTGCTTCAAACACTGGCATTATTTTTTCCTCAGGATACAATTTAGTAAAACCCCCTTCAGTTCCTAGTGCCATCTCATTTCTAATTCTAATATTTGCAAAAGTCCCTCTCATCATTACCTCATGATTGCCTCTTCTCGACCCGTAAGAATTAAAATCTTTTTGTAAAACTTGATTTTTCATAAAATAATCGCCTGTAGGACTCTCTTTTTGAATTGAGCCAGCTGGTGAAATATGATCTGTCGTAACCATGTCCCCTAGAATTAATAAAGGTCTTGCATTAACAATATCTTTAAATCCATCTGGGCTATCTTTAAGATTGTCAAAGAATGGAGGTTTTTTAACATATGTTGAGTTAACATCCCATTCATAAATGCTGCTTTCTTTGGTTTTAATATTTTGCCATTGCGATGGACCTTTGGATACATCCGAATATCTATTAATAAACATTTCTGCGTTTAGCGAATTGCTTAACGTGTCTTCAATTTCTTTATTAGATGGCCATATATCTTTTAAGAAAATATCTTTACCATCTTTAGATTTGCCCAATGAATCTTTATAAAAATCAAATTTCATATGTCCGGCTAGTGCATAGGCTACTACTAGCGGTGGTGATGCTAAATAATTAGCTTTAATCAATGGAGAGATTCTTCCTTCAAAATTTCTATTACCAGACAATACTGAAACAGCATAAATATTATTTTTTTGAACGGCTGAAGATATGTTTTCTGGTAACGGACCAGAATTACCAATACAAGTTGTACAACCGTAGCCAACAAGATTAAACCCTAATTTATCTAAATAAACATTTAAACCAGCCTTTGCTAGGTAATCTGTTACTACTTGAGATCCTGGTGCAAGAGAAGTTTTTACCCAAGGTTTTGTTTTCAAACCAAGATCGCAAGCTTTCTTCGCTAACAAACCTGCACCTATTAAAACATTTGGGTTTGACGTGTTCGTACACGAAGTGATTGCAGCTATTAAGATGGAACCATCTTTAATTTCATAATCTGTTCCATCAACTTTTGAAGTGGAAAAAGCTTCCCTTTTTGTAATATCTTTAAAATTAAAATCAAAATTTTTGGAAGCTTCTGTTAATAAAACTTTATCTTGAGGTCTTTTAGGCCCAGAGATAGTTGGCACGACTGTAGACATATCTAATTTAAGAGTGTCAGTAAAAACTATATTATCACTTACCCATAGCCCTTGTTCTTGTGCATATCTTCTGACTATTTCTACTTGATTTTTATCTCTACCAGAAAATTCTAAATATTTTAAAGTTTCATCATCTATTGGGAAAAAACCACAAGTTGCTCCGTACTCTGGCGCCATATTAGCTATAGTTGCTCTATCAGCTAGAGTTAAATTTTTGAGTCCCTCTCCATAAAATTCAACAAACTTTCCAACAACACCTTTATCCCTTAACATTTTAACAACTGTCAAAACTAAGTCAGTTGCTGTTGTACCTTCTGGAAGTTTATTTGTCATCTCAAAACCTATTACCTCAGGGATTAACATAGAGATTGGCTGTCCAAGCATACCTGCCTCGGCTTCTATACCTCCTACTCCCCATCCAAGAACAGACAAACCATTTACCATAGTGGTATGACTATCAGTTCCTACTAAAGTATCTGGAAAAATGTAATCTTTATCTTGAAATTTTTCTTTCCATACTACTTTAGAAAGATACTCAAGATTAACTTGATGACATATACCGGTCCCTGGTGGAACTATTCTAAAATTGTCAAAAGCTTGTTGTCCCCATTTCAAAAAAGAATATCTCTCAGCATTTCTCTGGAATTCAATCTCAACATTCTTCTTTAATGAGTCTGGTGTTGAAAACTTATCAACTTGTACTGAATGGTCGATTACCAAATCAACAGAAGACAATGGATTGATTATTTGTGGATCCTTATTCTTTTCTTTTACAGCCTCACGCATAGCGGCTAAATCTGCAACTGCAGGTATTCCTGTGTAATCTTGCAAAAGAACTCTAGCAGGTCTATACGCAATTTCTGTCTCAGACTTTCTATCTTTTAACCAATTTTGTAAGGCAAGAATTTGATCTTTGGTGACTGTCTTATCATCTTCGTACCGTAGTAAGTTTTCTAATAAAACTTTTAATGATTTTGGTAATTTTTCTATACCTTTTAAACCATTCTTTTCCGCAATTTTTAGAGAAAAAAAATTATACTCTTTTTCATTAATGTTAATCGAGGTAAGTGATTTATAAGAGTTTTTATTTCCTGGTTTCATATCAAATTATTTTTGAGTAAAAAGTAAGCTGACATAACATAATAAAATAATTAAATAAATTTATCATTTGTCGCAAATTTACTAGCAAATTAAGCTACCGGTAATCCGTCATCAGTTTTCTGAGAAGGGTGAAGTAATACTACTTTTCCTTCTTGGTCTATTGCACCAAGTATTAAAACCTGGGAAACAACCCCAGCAATATTTTTTTCTGCAAAATTACAGACACCGATAACCTGTTTATTCTTCAAATTTTCCTCATTATAATAATGTGTAATTTGGGCAGAAGATTGTTTAATGCCTATTTCTTTTCCAAAATCAACCCTTACAACTAGTGAAGGTTTTCGAGCCTTTTCATTTTTTTTGACTGAAATTACAGTGCCGATTCTTAAATCTATCTTGTCAAATTGATCATAGGATATTTGTTCTTTCATGGAATTAATATATAATTCTTTTTACAAATGAGTACAGAAAATAATTCAGATAAATTATATAACGATTCAATTAAAATTCTCTTTGATTTGATAGGATTTAAAACTATTTCAGGTGAAGATAATAACTCGATTATTAATTACTGTGAAAAAATTTTAGGTGATGTTGGAGCATCATCATTTAAAGTATTTGATAATGATAAAAAAAGAGTGAACCTATTTTCAACTTTAAAATCAAAAAAAAATAATGGAAAAAAATCTATAATTTTTTCAGGTCATACAGATGTAGTGCCTGTAACAAAAAGTTGGTCAACAGATCCTTTTCAAGCGACAATCAAGGATGGCAAACTGTTTGGAAGAGGATCGTGTGACATGAAAGGTTTTTTGGCTTGTGTGTTAGCCTATGCACCAGTATTTTCCTCTGAAAAATTAGATCGAGATATCCATTTTTCTTTTACTTTTGATGAGGAAACAGCGTGCCAAGGAGCGCCCCTTTTGATAGATGAATTAAAAAAAAGAAATATAAAAGACTCTTTGTGTATTGTTGGAGAACCAACTAATATGAAAATAATTGATGCTCATAAAGGTTGTTACGAATACACAACACATTTTCATGGTCTTGCAGGTCATGGTTCACAGCCTGAAAAAGGAGTCAATGCAGTAGAATATGCCTCGAAATTTATTCAAAAACTTATGCAATTAAGAGAAGTTTTAAAAAAAAGAAAACCTAAAAATTCTGTATTCAATCCACCATATACTACTTTACAAATTGGTGGTATTTCAGGTGGAATTGCAAGAAATGTAATAGCTGATAAATGTAAAGTTGATTGGGAATTAAGACCAGTTGTAAAAGAGGATGGTATATTTGTTAATAATGAAATAGACGAATTTGTGAAAAAAGAATTACTTCCAGAAATGCAAAAGGTCTATCCAAAATCCGAGATACGAAAAGAAATAATAGGAGAAATCATAGGTTTTGATAGAGAAAAAAATTCTGAAGCTTGTGAATTAGTATCAAGTATCACTGGAGATAATTCACGTGAAGTTGTGTCTTTTGGTACTGAGGCAGGTCTTTTTCAAGAAATTGGGATTAGCACAGTTGTTTGTGGACCTGGATCAATTGAACAAGCGCACAAAGTTGATGAATTTATTAAGTTAGATGAATTAAAAAAATGTCTTAAATTTTTAGATGGTGTTAAAGAAAAATCAAAATTTAATTAACCCAACCACCTACTGATTTAACTTCTAAAAATTCCAATAAGCCTTCTTTTCCTGCTTCACGACCTATACCAGAGTGCTTGAAACCTCCAAATGGTGCGTCGACTGCTATACCAGCTCCGTTAACATCTACCATTCCAGATCTAAGTCTTCTTGCAACTCTATTGGCTTTTTCTTTGTCGTTAGTTTGAATGTAATTAGTCAGACCGTAATCAGTATCGTTTGCAATATTTATTGCTTCTTCCTCGTTTTCGAAAGGTATAATTGATAGAACTGGTCCAAAAATTTCAGTTCTTGCAATTTCCATTTGATTGTTAACGTCTGCAAAGGCTGTAGGTTTAACAAAGTAACCTTTGTTTATTCCATCAGGTTTTCCAACTCCTCCTGCTACAAGTTTGGCACCTTCGTCGATACCTTTTTGAATAAGTGATTGTATTTTTTTGTATTGTACTTCAGATACAACTGGACCAATGTGCTCACCTTCTTTTTTTGGATCCCCAACTTTCATATTGTTTGCAAATTTTTTTACTCTTTCAACCGCTTCAGCATACATACTTTTTTCGACAAGCATTCTTGTTGGTGCATTACATGATTGTCCCGAATTTCTAAAGCATCTAAGAGCACCTCTTTCAATGGCTTCCGGGTCTGCATCTTTAAAAATTATATTTGCTCCTTTTCCACCAAGTTCAAGACTAACTCTTTTGAAGTCTTTAGCGGCATTCTGAGATATTAGAGCTCCGGCTCTTGTTGATCCTGTAAATGAGATCATGTTTATATCTGGATGGCTTGTTAAAGCATCTCCTGTTGTTGCACCATCTCCATTAACTAAATTAAAAACTCCCGGAGGAAAATCTGCTTCATCAATTAGTTCTGTTAATATCATTGCTGATAATGGTGCTACTTCAGATGGCTTAAGAATCATGGTGCAGCCTGAAGCTAAAGCGGGCATAACTTTTAAACAAGTTTGGTTCATTGGCCAGTTCCAAGGTGTTATTAAAGCACACACACCTTTAGGTTCATAAATAAGTCTTTGATTTTTTGCGTGTTCGCCTAATGGTTTCTCAAAGTCAAATTCTTTAAGATATCTAATAAATGTTTTAATATGAGCAGCGCCTGTTCCAGCTTGTAATTTCGTTGAAAAATCTTTTGGAGCTCCCATTTCTGTAGTAATGGTCTCGGCTATATCTGACCATCTTTTTTTATACAATTCATATAATTTTTCTAATGGTTCTAATCTTTCTTTTTTTGATGAAAATGCCCATGTTTTAAAAGCTTCTTTTGCAGACAAAACTGCATCATTAACGTCTTCTTTTGATCCTAAAGATATCTCCGCACATACGTCTTCCGTTGCTGGATTAATTACCTTAATGCTTTTATTACTTTTTGGTGAAACCCATTTGCCGTTAATATAAAATTTTTTTTTGTCAATCATGACGGGAAATTAACTTATCCTTTTACTTTTGCAAATAAATTAGTGATTTCATAGATTATTGTTGCTGCGGCTAATGATGTTACTTCGGCGTGATCATAAGCAGGGGAGACCTCCACAACATCCGCTGAAATCAGTTTCATTCCTGATAATCCTCTTATTACGTTTACCATTTCTCTTGTAGACATACCTGCTATCTCAGGTGTTCCTGTACCTGGTGCGTATGCTGGATCTAGAACATCTATATCTATTGATAAATATAATGGATTATCACCTACCCTTTTTCTTATTCTTTGAACAATTTTATCAACTCCCTCACTTTGAAATTCATCACAATGAATTGTTTTAAATCCAAAACTTTCATCATTTTTAAGATCATCTCTGCTGTAGAGTGGTCCTCTTATACCAACATGCATTGATGCATCATCTAAGAATAAATTTTCTTCCCTAGCTCTACGAAAAGGTGTTCCATGAGTATAAGGAGCACCCATGTAAGTATCCCACGTATCTAAGTGTGCATCAAAATGAACAAGCGCAACAGGTCCTTCATTAATTTTATTTATAGCCCTTAAAAGTGGAAATGCTATGGTGTGATCTCCTCCCATACTTATAATTCTTCCGGTCCTTTTTAGTAAATCATAAGCACCTTTTTCTATTTGTTTTATGGCTTCATCAATATTAAATGGATTACAAGTTATATCTCCAGCGTCAGCAACTTGCTGAACTTTAAATGGTTCAACATCATAATTTGGGTGGTAATTAGTTCTTAAATGCCTCGAAGCCTGTCTTATGCTCTGGGGACCAAATCGTGCACCTGGTCTATAACTTGTGCCTGCATCAAAAGGTATACCGACTATTGCAACATCACAACTCTCCACATCTCTTAACTCTGGAAGTCTTGCGAATGTGCTCGGGCCAGCAAATCTTGGGACTATTGTTCCGCTTATGGGTTGAATAGGATTTTTATTTTTTTTTTTCATGAAAAAAATACAATTAGAATTAATATTAACCAGAAAAAGCCATAATAATAGAAAATATATTTACTGGTGAATAAATTTGGTACTGATTTCATATTAGATGATTTCTTTTTTTTCATAATAAAATTATATCATATTTTAATTAATTCTAATATTATCTTGTATATTAAATGAAACTAAATTCTTTGTTAATATTAATATTTTTGATACCTTTTCATGCTAAATCTGATCAAATCTATGAATTAATAAAAATACCGAATTTAAAACTCTATAAAACTGATGACAAAAGTATAAGATTTTTAATTGCTGACAAAAATTTTTCAGCAGGTGTAGGAGTAAATAGTGTTAATTGTGAAAAATTTGAAGAGCGCAAAATTAAAAATAAATTTTATCTAACAAAAAAAAATATTGATTTTTATAGTAAAAATTTTTTAAAAAAGATAAATTTAAAATTTGTTATTTTATGTAAAAATTTAACTGTCTCAGATATCCCAGCAATAGGATTTGCAAATCCTGAGATGAAAACAATTATTCTAAATTTAAATTCAAATGAAAAAATTTTTCAAAGGGTTATACACCATGAAATTTTCCATATAATTCACAAAAATTTTGAAAATTATTTTAATAAAGATATATGGATAAAATTAAATAATTCAGAATTCAAATATTCTCAATGTTCGACATGTAAAAAAGATACTGGATTAGAAATTTTAAATGTAACCAATGGTTTTTTTACTAAATATGCAAAAACAACCATCTCTGAGGATATGGCTGAAACATTTTCGTTTTTAGTTACCAGTAATGAATATATACAAAAAAAGATTGATGATGATTTGATTTTAAAGAATAAAACTATTTTTATTAAGGAAAACGTTTTAAAAATTTATAAAAATTTTAAATTTAGGTAAAAAAAAACCCCTCAACTCGAGGGGTTTTTTAGATATAATAGTTTTTTTGATACTTAAAACGATCTACCAACTGAAAGACTTAGTACTGTTGCGTCTATGTCTGCTGTAACCTTTGTGCTGTTACTTGTAGTTGCTGATATGTCGTCGTAATCTGTTCTGCTTAGCTCTAACTTAAAGATTCCGTTTGCTCCAATGTTTCTTTTCGTACCAACTCCAATTTTGAACCCTTCTAAAGTTTGTTCAACTGTTTTATTAGTTGAAGATACTGATTGTACCAAAGACTCAACATCTGCTTTAACATATCCAAGTGTTGCAAACAATTTCGATCCATCATCTAATTCTTTAGTCGGTTGTACATATAGAGTTAAATGATTACTTACATCTGCAGTACCTTTGTTAGTACCACTTGTATCAGTAGTACCATCAGTTCTTGAAGTCTGAGTTGTTGATCTGCTTTCAAATTCTGCTTCGAAAGGAATAAAATCAAGTCCAACGGTAACGCCATTACCTAATTCTCTTTCAATAAAAATTGAACCAAACACAACGTCGTTTGAAACATCTTTTGTGGTATCAGTGGTACCATTGTTGTCGATATCATCTGAAAGTGCAGTATCAAGGTTAGCCAAGCTTGCAGTCAAACCCATTGAAACCTGAGCATATGCCGCAGAAACAAAGCTAGTCAAAAAAGCAATTGTTAAAAATATTTTTTTCATAACGTCCTTAAAATTTTAATTAGTTAATCAAGTGAGTCATATACCAGTTAAGTTTCAAAATGTACAATTTAAAAGGAAATTATGTATACTTATAAGTTGTATATCTAAAAAAACCTCCTAAATGTTGAATTATAAAGTGACAAAAATGTCACAATAGTAAAAAAATTTTATAGCGATAAGTTATTTAAGGATGCTTAAAAAAGTGAAACAATCAAAATCGGAGAAAATTTTACTAACATTTCTAATATTATTAGCTTTTTTCTCTATATCATCCTTTTTTGTAATAAAAAACAAATGTCTATTTGTTGAAAATATAGATATAAAAAAAATAAATTTTAATCAGCCTGAAAATATCTCAATAATGAATATCAATTGTGGAAATGTTGTAATTGAACTAATGCCTGAAATTTCACCCAATTCTGTAAAAAGATTTAAAACTTTTATCGAAAAAAAAGAATATGACAACGTTGCATTTCACAGAGTTATTGATGGATTTCTTGTTCAGGCAGGAGATTTAGAATTTGGCAAAAAAGGGAATTTAAATTACACTTATATTGGTAGCGGTAAATCAAAATACAGTTTGATTAAACCAGAAATAAATAAACCTTTTGATTTTAAAAAAGGCTCTGTTGGATTTGCGAAAAGTAAAAATGGAGACATGGAAGATAGTGAGTTTTTTATACTTCTTTCAGACGCGCCTTTATTTGAAGGTGAATACACGCCTCTTGGTAAGGTAACTCATGGATTTGGAGCATTAACAAAAATTAAATCTGGAAATAAGTCTGAGTATGTGTTGCGGCCTGACTTTATTAATTCTATAAGGATGTTACCCGGGATTTCTAATTGACCAAAGGTTTACCGGTAGACAATGTATGCTTTATTCTGTCTTGAGTTTTTTTATTTTCAATTAATCGCATAAAAGAGTCTAGTTCTAATTTGTAAATATCATCCTCAGTCAATATTTTTTCAGAATTCGTATCACCGCCACTTAATACATTTGCAAGTTCTTTACCTACTGTCATACCATGATCAAAGATTATTTTGTCATTATAAAGTTTTTCCAAAGTTTTAAACATTTTTTCTCTCACTGATTTTCCTGATAATTTAAAAGTGCACTCAGTATTTGGTTTAAAATTTTTATTTTTCTCTATAACTTTTTTTGCTTCTGAAAATAAGCTATTTCTGTTCATTATTTTTTTATCAGTTGGTAACAAATATTTCAGGGGCTCTGCTTCAACTGGAGAAGATGCAGTTTTTCCATAACCTATTATTTCAAATACTTTAAGTGGTGCAAAATCTAAATCTTTCTTGGACTCCTCGCTTTGAGCCCATCTCCACAGCATCTCTTTACATCCACCACCAGCGGGTACAAGTCCAACCATTGTCTCAACTAAACCTACTACTATATTTGTGTGAGATGTTACAAAATTGCTTTGAACCATTACTTCAAATCCACCACCTAAAGTAAGCCCGGAAGGTGCTGAGACAACAGGAAATTTTGAATACTTAAGTTGTTTACAAGTATCTTGAAAATATTTAATAAATTTTTCTATAGATTTAAAATCCCCTTTTTCAGCGAAGTTCATTGTATATGACAAATTAACACCAGCAGAAAATTGCATACTTTCATTTATAATAATCAGAGGTTTATCTGTTGCTTTTTTTAAACTATCCATAGAGTCATAGTCTAACGCACATGCTTTAGTGGTAAACTCTACAATGTTAAAATCCTTAAACCTATAAATCTCCGCTGACTTGTTTTTATCCAAACTTAAAGCTTTGGGCTTTACCTTGCCAAGTGTTTCTATTTCGGTGTAAATTTGTCTTTCACCGTAAAAGTTTTCATCTTTTTTTACTGAAAGATCCTCTAAAAATTTGTTTCCCTTAAATTCATCAACACGATTGAAAAAATTTTTTACACCGATTGATTTAAGCATTTCAAAGGGTCCCATAGCCCAGTTAAATCCTAATCTCATAGCTTCATCAATGTCATTGAATTTATTAGTTATACCTGGAACTAAAGATGATGCATATTTTATGATTTGAGAAATCACTGACCAAGCATATTCTCCATACTTATCTTTCCTGTTGATGATAGTGTTAAGGTCCACAGTATCAATTTTGAGATCAATTTTTTTAGATTCAGAATATTCTCCAGTTTGAAGGTTAATTGCCTCCAAAATTTTTTGGTTTTCTAATTTTTGCATTCTATAAAAACCACCCTTGCCTTTTCTTCCAATGTAGCCAGATTGGATTAATTTTTTTACAAGTGGTATCTCTTTAGCAACCTCCTGAAATTTATCATTTTCTGGAAGTTCTTTTACAAAACTTTTTAAAACATCTGCCATCAAATCAATACCAATTAGATCATATAAACCAAACACTCCAGTTTTAGGTATCCCCATAGGTCTTCCAAAGACTGC
>CACIHL010000017.1 GCA_902586395.1 uncultured Pelagibacteraceae bacterium
GAAGGATTTTGGTAAATTTGAATATGAGTTATCAAAATTCCATCCAATTGTTTTTTCTTTAATTGTCATTTCCAATTTTTTTTACGTACAAACCTAAAACTCCATTAAAAATCGAAACGGCAATTATAATTGATTGACCTTTAAAAGAGTAAAAATCAAAAGTTGGGTAAAAACCTATAGCAACACTTAAGAAAAGATAAGTTAAAATAAATGGTCTTAAAAATTTCTTTATTCTCAATTTTTATTTTTTCTTATATTTTGCGGCCTCCTCAGAACCACTTGTTGCTGAACCTTTACTGTATGAGTGTGCACCCATTCCAGCCAATTGTCCATCTTTTACAATAAGGTATTGATCTCTAATAGGTTTTTTATCGAAGAAGCATTCTAATATTTCTCTTACACCATCTGCATATCTTGCTTGAGCAGAAAGCGAAGTTCCCGATGTGTGTGGAGTCATTCCGTGATTAGGCATTGATCTCCATACATGGTCATTTGGAGCGGGTTGCGGAAACCATACGTCTCCTGCGTATCCACTTAACTGTCCAGATTTCAATGCATCTGCTATATCGTTTTTGTTACAAATTTTTCCTCTAGCAGTATTTACTATATAAGCACCTTTTTTCATTTTACTTATCATTTTTTTATCGAATAAGTTTTCAGTTTCGGGGTGTAATGGACAGTTAATGGTAACTACATCACAAACTTTTACCATTGACTCAACAGACTCATGAAAAGTTAGATTTAATTCTTTTTCTACACTGTCAGGTAATTTATGTCTGTCAAAGTAGTGCAAATGTACATCAAAAGGTTTCATTTTTCTTAAAGCATCAAGACCTATTCTTCCAGCAGCAACTGTTCCAATATGCATTCCTTCGACATCATAACTTCTATGAACAGCATCAGCTATATTCCATCCACCTTCATTAACGATTCTATGTTGATTATGGTAATCTCTAACCATTGATACAATCATCATTACAATATGTTCAGCTACAGACCTTGAGTTACAAAAAGTAACCTCAACAACATCGATCTTATTATCCATTGCTGCTTGCAAGTCTACGTGATCAGATCCTATACCAGCAGTAATTGCCATTTTTAAATTTTTTGCTTTAGCTATTCTCTCTTTAGTTAAGTAATACGGAAAAAATGGTTGAGAAATTACGATGTCAGCATCAACAATGTGCTTGTCTGCTTCACATCCATCACCATCTTTACTATTAGTAACAACAAATTCATGACCATTGCTCTCTAAAAATTTTCTAAGTCCCAGCTCTCCTGATACACATCCAAGTAATTGACCAGGCGTAAAGTCTCTTCCTTTAGGAGAAGGTAATGTCATTCCATCAGGATATTTTTCAAGTTTTGGTAAGTCGCTCAATGGATATGATTTTGGCATTCCACCTTTTGGGTCATCATATAAAACACATAAAATTTTCATTTTTTTCTCCTATTAATTTATAAAAGCAATTATATTGAATTTATAAGACAGAATGTAGCACAATAATTAAGCGTCTAGCAAATAAATAGTGTTTATTTTGGATAGTTTTTTTTGAGTATAAATTTGTTCAATACAACCCCAAAAATTATAATAATCACAGAACCAGTGATGACAGGGCTTAACAAGTAATCAAATGAAGCAGAACCTATAATAACAATTATTGGATTACCACCTGCTGGAGGATGAGTAACATTAAACATGATCATAAAAAAAACCCCAAGACCAACTGCTATGGGAATTAAAATGTACTCTGGTAGAGGAATAAACGTTAAAGCAATTATTCCTACAGTAGCAGTTACTAGATGACCAAAAAAAATATTTTTGGGATTTGCAAAAGGGCTTTCTGGATAACCATATAATAATACCATTGTTGAACCAAACGAGGCTACTAGAAAGAGTCCATAATCAGTCTTATAGGTTAGCAGTGTTAATACCCCGATTGTAATAGCTGAAAAAAGACCAGCTATAGAGTTGTTGATAATTTTTTTAGTTTCCATTAGTTAGGCCTTTCTTTAAAGCATTAAAAGGTAGAAGTATACACTCTTTTCTACTAATATTTTTTGAGCATATTAATTCCTTATATCGTTTTAAATTATCGGGTAAGTCACCTTTGTTTTTAAAAAATTCATTAGCACAATCACAAACTTCAATCATTTCTTCAATTTTTTTCCCATTTGAATTAGTTGATAACAAATTTGCAGAAGCTTGGCAGTAAACACAATTTTTACCTTGATATGAAACTTTGGTAATTTTTCCTTTATTTATCTTAAAAAATAATTGGATCTCATCTCCGCATAAGGGATTTTTAGCTTTAGAGTTGTGTGTAAAATCTGATATTTTTTTTCGAGATTTTGTATCAGAGGCTAGTCTTAAAATTTTAAGGTCCATCTTGATAGTATATGAAATTGGCTTAAATTTGCTAGTTGATAAGTTATCCAACTCAATTCGGACAAAAAATGATATAGATTTTTGTTGTTAAAGATTAAGAATAATAATATTAATTTGAAATGTTAGAGCTGAGAAATGAGAAAGTTGCTATTCCTATAGTTTTATTAGCAGGTATTTTGTGGTCTTTTGGACCTTTAGTTGTAAGACATATTGATCAGCCTGAATTGGTTCCATGGCAATATCTTCTTGGGAGAGGTGTTACAATTTTTTTAATACTTAATTTATATTTATTTTTTGAAGAAGGCTTTTCTTTTTATAAGAATTATAAAAAAGTTGGAATATCAGGATTAATTGGGAGTACTGGGCTAGGTATCGCCATGATTACCTTTATTTGGTCAATAACAAATACCTCAGCTGCAATCACTTTATTGTGCTTAGCGGCTATGCCTTTCATTACCGCATTTTTGGGTTTCTTATTCTTAAAAGAAAGAATTTCATTTAATGTTTGGATAGCAATAATTATTGCTACTATCGGAATAATAATTATAGCGTTTGGTAATACTAACAAAGGTTCATTTTTTGGTCTTTTGTTTGGAATTTTATCAGCAGTAGGTTTTTCAGTTTTTTCAGTATCACTTAGATGGAGACCTGAAACTCCAAAATTTACAACAGTTGCAATCGCAGGTTTGATTTGTGCAATAGTTTCTATTGTTATATTGGTCGAGACTGATAGCAGTTTAATTTCAACAAGCCGTAATCAAGGTTTGTTTTCAGT
This sequence comes from uncultured Pelagibacteraceae bacterium, assembly GCA_902586395.1. GTDB lineage: Bacteria > Pseudomonadota > Alphaproteobacteria > Pelagibacterales > Pelagibacteraceae > Pelagibacter. Next base: position 3,165 of record CACIHL010000017.1, read on the forward strand.
TCATGGTACATTAGTTTGTATAGGATTAATTCTTTATTCATTAGGTTCTAAAATGATACCTGCAGCTGAGCTTACACTGCTGTCATTAACTGAAGTGATTGGTGGAATTTTTTGGGTTTGGTTACCAATATTAGGAATTAATGAAGTTCCCACTAATAACACAATTATAGGCGGTTTTTTAATTTTTATCTCAATAATTTATTATAGTTTAATTATAAAAAATAATAGAAGATTTATTGCATTAAACTAAATGACAAATAAAAAAATTGTTAATAGTTGGAATGAGTGGGATCCACTTAAGCATGTGATTGTTGGAAGAGCAGACGGTTGTTGTATACCAGCGCCAGAACCAGCTTTAGATGCAAAAGTTCCTGAAGACTCAGATATGAAAGGTCAACACGGACCACGAACAAAAGATACAGTTGATAAAGCCAATCAACTTTTAAATGATTTTGCCTCCTTACTTGAAAAAAGAGGCATCATAGTGGATAGACCTACTCCTTTAAATCATAATCAAAAAGTTTCTACACCAGATTGGGAAGTTGAAAGTATGTTTGGTTGTATGCCTGCAAGAGATTTAATTTTAACAGTTGGAAATGAAATGTTAGAAGCCACGATGAGTTATAGATGTAGATGGTTTGAATATTTAAATTACAGACCCTTACTTAAAAAATATTACGATCAAGATAAAAATATGAGACATGAGTCAGCTCCAAAACCTCGACTAACAGATGCAGATTATAGAAAGGATTATTTGTCTAATAAGATTGATGTAAAAAAAAGACTGGAGTGGACCGAAAAAAAATTTTTTGTTACTACAGAAGAAGAACCATTATTTGATGCTGCGGATATATTACGATTTGGAAAGGATTTAATAGTTCAACACGGTTTTACTACAAACTTAAGTGGAATTGATTGGTTAAGAAGACATTTCAAGAACCATAGGGTGCACGCTGTAAATTTTCCAGGAGATCCATACCCAATTCATATCGATGCAACTTTCACTCCTGTTACAGAAGGTATAATTATAAATAATCCTCAAAGAAAGCTACCGGCTTCTCAGCGAAAACTTTTTGAAGATAATGGATGGAAAATATTAGACTCAGCTCAACCAGCTCATAATACTCCACCTCCATTATGTTATTCCTCAGTTTGGCTTTCAATGAATGTACTCGTTTTAGATCCAAAAACAGTTTGTGTTGAAAAAAGCGAAATTTACCAAGCAGAGCAATTGGATAAATTAGGTCTTGAAGTTGTCCCAGTAGAGATGAGAGATGCATATGCTTTTGGTGGTGGCCTTCACTGTTGTACTGCAGATGTATATAGAGAAGGGAATTTAAAAGATTATTTTCCGAAACAATAATTAGTTCTTAGAAGAATTTTCAACATCGAGAGCCTCTAATTGCTGAGTAACCTCTTCACTGTTATTAGAGACTTCTTCACTGTTATTAGAGTAGTCAACATCATTACTTTTTCTATTATTTTCTCTCATTCTTAATTTTTCTTCTTTTAATTTTTCTTGCTCTTCTCTTGCTTTTTGTTCACGATCAAATTTTTCTTCCCATTCTCTTAATTTAAGCGCTTCAAGATTCCTTTTCTCTTGTTCTTTTTCATCCCTTAATTTTTGTTCTCTTCTTTTTCGTCTTGTCTCTTTTAATTCTTTTTGCCTTTGCTCATCTTCTCTTACCTTTAAATCAACATCTTTACGATTTTGTTCTTCAGATCTAATTTGAAGCTCTTTTTCTTTTTTTTTTAGATCCGTCTCTTTATTTTTTTGCTCTTCCCCTTTAAACTTTAAATTTAATTCTTTTTCTTTTAATGAATTTTCTTTAGTTTTTAATTCATTGTCTTTTAATTCTAATTCTCTCTCTTTTAGTTTTAAATTTTCAAATTTTATCTGTAATTTTTCCTCTTGTTTTCTGAAATTGTCTTCTTTCGCTCTTAATTCTTTTTTTTCTAAACTAAGTTTACTAAATTCCTGTTTCTTTAAATCTTTTTCTAACTGTTGTTGCTTAAGCTTTTGATTATGTTTGTAACCCTTTATTGCACTCGAAGTAAAACTTGCGAGCTTTGTAAACGCACCATGCTCAATTTTTTTTTTCTTTTTTCTTTTAGGCATTTTTTTTTGAACGTATTTAAGCAAATAAAATTAAATTCAACAAGATTAAATTTTCTTTATTGTTTAATTTGAATTACAACTTTTAATAGAATTTTATTTTATCTTTTCAGGTTCTTCAATAGGTTCTGCCGATGGGTTAAGCTCAAGACCAACAGGAGTTATTGTAGTTGGAACTGCAACAAATTGTGAGTCTGGATTATCTTCAGAAGGCCTCACTTTCATTCTGTGAATTCCATAAAAGCCAATAACACAGTGAAAAAAAATCAAAAAGACAAAAAATCCATTGTTTCCTACTAAGCCCATTAATAAAGAGCATAAAAATGGTCCACTGATTGCACCTAGACCAAATGCAAATTGTAGTCCAGCTCCCGCAGCCACAAACTTGTCTCTGGTAATAAAATCATTTGTATGTGCTAAAATTAAGGAGAACATTGGCAAACTACAAACTGAAAATAAAACTAAAAAAATATAAAACCATAATTTAGAACTTCCCAATCCTTCAGGAAGATACATAGTTCCTACAGAAAAAATTGCTAGAAAAGCAAAAATTGCGGCTCCAAAAGTAGAGTAAATTATTACTTTTCTTCTATCAAATTTGTCAGAAATGTAACCCACGGGATATTGAGATACAGCTCCAGAAATGGCTAATAGAAAAGTTACAAGCGATATGTCAAAAATACTAAAATTCATTGCGGCTGCGTAAACTGCCAATAAAGTAAATAAAGCTGATTGAACAATTCCGTATAAAACTGCACTAACCATTCCTAATGGTGAAGAGTTATATAGATCTCTAAGACTCATACTTTGTATTTTTTTAAATTGAGGAGGCTTTCTTTTTGTTAATAAAATTGGCAAAAGTGCTGCAGACATTAGAACAGAAATTAAAATAAATGGTTGAAATTTTTCGGGACTACTAAAATTTAACATAAACATCCCCAAACCCATAGAACCATATAATATTATCATGTAAATCGATAAAACTTTTCCTCTGTTTTTGTTGCTTGATCTATCATTCAACCAACTTTCAGCTATTGTATAAATTGAAACCATTGAATATCCAGTTATCACTCTTAATACAAACCAGGTTAATGGATTTATAAAAATTGAGTGAACTAAAATCGCTAGTGATGCAACCGAAGCAAAAGCTGCAAATACCCTTATATGACCTACACCTGAAATGACTGATGGAATAGTTCTAGCACCTATAAAATACCCAACAAAATATCCGGACATCATAAACCCTGTTGATGCTAAACTAAAATCCTCAATTACAGCTCTAACACCGAGTAGAGCATTCTGGTAACCATAAGCTAACATGATTGCTCCCATACCCATAAATAAGGCCCAAGAATTTTTAAATACTTTATTCATAAACTGGCAGCTAATTATTTCTGATTTGAGACTAAATCAAGAAATTATTATGACGAACCTATGACTTTTTTAATTTTAAGAAAGAGTGGGTAGCTATCGTTAATACAATTATAGCACCCCCTACGATTGTTTCAGGTGTAGGCTGCTCTTTAATAATAACCCAGACCCAAATCGGACCTATTATAGTTTCTAACAAGAAAAATAAGTTTACCTCTGCTGCTGTTATAAATCTAGGTGCTATAGTAACAAGAACGAATGGTATAGCCACACACATTACACACATTAAAGGAACAATATAAATATCGTTATTATTCAGAGAATAATCTTTTACAAAAAGCATTGCAAAAATAGCTATGATCAACTTTCCAACCACTGCAGAGGGAACCAGATTTAATTTTTTTGCTGATCTAATTATAACAGCACCCACTGCAAGACCCATAGCAGCAACAAATCCTAAAACATCACCAAAAAAATTTCCTAACTTAATTGAGTCGTAAAAAATATACAGTGCAGCAAAAAAAGTTATAAAAATTGCTACCCAGGTTTTTTTATCAGGATTTTCTTTAAGGAAAAATGATCCAAGAATGGCAGATAACATTGGTGCTGTAGCAATCATTATCAAAGTATTAGCAACATTTGTATTTTGGATCGAAACAACAAAAGCAATGTTGGTAACAGAAAATGTTAAAACGTAGGCGAAACCATAATAGCCATTTGATCTTAATAAATTAAAAAATTTTAATCTGTAAATTAAAAGCATTCCAACAAAAACTAAAAAAAACGGAATGATACCTCTATAAAAAACCAAACTCCAAGTCTCAACACTAGATAGTCTAATAAATAAGGAATCTGGCGTTATAAACATCACAGCCACAAAAGCCATCAAAGACCCTTTTTTTTGGTTAGTTAAACTATTCATGCTCCAAGTTCTTTCCAAAAAGTTTTTGCTAGATTTTTACCTGATAGATCATAGTAAGTTTTTATTCCTGTGGGGGATGTAATATTTATATCACCATTAAGCTTTTGATCAATCAAGTCAATTCCAGCAAAAAAAATGTTTTCTTTTTTTAAATCTTTAGCAATTAAATTTGAAATTTGCTTTTCTATTTTAGTTAATTTTGTATTGATTACTTTCGCACCTTTACTCATATTGCTTAAAAATGATCCTTTTTTTGGAATTCTTGAAATAACACCACATAATTTGCCATTTATAACAAAAACTCTTTTGTCTCCTTTATTTATTTTTGGAAGAAATTTTTGACACATAATATGGCCATTTTTTTTAACAAATCTTTTAACTAGAGTGGATTTAAATCTGGATAATAAATGAATATCATTTCCACTGTAACCATGAATAGGTTTTAAGATTACCTTTTTGTTTTTTTTAAAAAAAGTCTTAATTTCATTAATGTTTTGAGTAAATATAGTGTTAGGCATATATTTTTGATACCTAGACGAGTATAACTTTTCAGAAATATTCCTAATAGATGTCGGATCATTTATTATTTTCACCTTGGTTTTTATCGAGTCTAAAATATAAGTTGTTGAGATATACTCAAGATTAAATGGTGGATTCTGACGAATGAGAATAAACTTGCATTTTTTAAGTTCAAGATTCCTTTTTTTTAAAATTTTAAAGAATTTTTTTTTATTATAATTAAAAGTTACGAAATATCCTTTAGCTACCACTTTTGAATTAATAATTGAAAGATTTTTTGGTTCGTAATAGAAAATTTTATACCCTTTATTTTGAATTTCATTAGCTAAAAAAATACTAGTGTCTGTTTTAGGATTTAACTTTGAAGGAATATCTCCTTGAATAGCAACAATTTTATTTGTCATATAATTCATCTAAATTTTCATTCTTTGAAAATTTGCTAATCATATGATCTGCGTTTGTTATCTTATTATCAATTACTTTTTGTAAGTGGTTCAAGAAGACTGTTTCGTTATTTCCCTTTTTATTTAAAATATCTCTATTTTCTAAACCTTTTCTAGCCAAATCAAGCAGGATAGAAGACCAATAATATAAATCTTTACCCATTAACTGAGTATTAAACCCTTTTTTTGGAGCCTCCAAATAAGCATTAATTATTTTGTTTTTATCCCATTTCGAAACTAATTCGTGAACTTCATCTAAATTTCCATAAAGCACACCTATGTTAAAAGCGGGTCCTGCACACAAACATTCCCAGCCACATGAGTCCATAGATCTTATCTCAATATATTTTTTAAGTCTATTTTCAGTGAAAATTGTACTCAAATGAGTTGCTAAATCTTCTTGCGTTGGAAGTCTATTATCAATTTCATCGATTTTTCCTTCCATAAAATCTTTAAAGATATATTTTCTACCAGAAATATACTGATCATTATGTTTTAAAAATAATATTGGAAAATTTATTACAAAATCCGCATATTTTTCAAAATTTAAATTTTCTAAAAATAATTTGGGTAATCCAGCTCTTGAAGTACTTTGCCAAACTTTAGACCTATAAGATAAATAGTTACTATTTTTTTTTTCAACAATTGAAGAGTTAGCAAACAGAGAAATTGCAATAGGTACTATAGAACTAACTATCTTAAACTTCTTAACAAAATCTTTCTCAGAATTAAAATCTATATTAAGTTGCGTTCCACATGTTCGATACATCATATCTAAACTTAATTCACCACCCAAAGGCATATCTTGTGTCATTAGTTTATATCTTTGTTTTGGATTATTGGGAATTTCTTTTAATTTTGATATAGGATCAAATCCTGCACTTACTATATTCATATTTAATTTTTTTGTTACTTGTTTGAGTTCAAATAAATAATTTTGTGACTCTGCGCATGCTTCATGCATATTATTTAACTTTTCGCCAGATAACTCAATTTGATTCCCTGGTTCTAAGGTAATATTTCTTCCGCTCTTATTTAAACCAACAATATGTGCATTCTCATAAACAGGATTCCATCCAAACTCCACTAGAGCTGAAAACATTTCTTTTATCTTTAAATAATCAATTCTTTTATTATTTTTTTTATTGAATAAAAACTTTTCATGTTCGAGACCAATTTTAAAATTTTCTGTATTTTTTATCCCAGATTTAAAATATTCAATAATCTTTTCTTTTTTGGTAAACATTTTTTTGAAAACAAAGTTTTTTTTTAAAGTGATGAATATGGTTTTCTTGCAAATATTCTTTTCACCATTGGTGCAAATTCTTCTAACTTCATACTTTTGTATTCTGGATCAAACGAACATTGATCATATTTTTCACAAAAATTAATTGTGTCTTGATAATATTTATGGTCTTTATATTTTTCTCTTTTAAATCGATCAGCTCCAAGATGATGCGCATAATAATACATTTGAAATTCACCGTGTTTTTCAATTATCCAATGCGTTTTTTCTGATACGTAAGGTTTTAATACTGATGCTGCATACTCTGAGTGGTTTAAAGGAGCTAATTCATCTCCAATATCATGCAGTAAACATGCAACAACCATTTCTTCACTTTCATTATTTTTAAAAGCTCTTGTAGCACTTTGCAATGAGTGCTCTAATCTCGTGATTTTATAACCTTCTAAAGTCGTTGTCATTCTAGACAAAAAATTAAGTATTCTTTCGGCTGTATCACCAACATACTCTTTTTCTAATTTATCTAAAAAAAGATAGTCCTCTTTGGAACCATTTTTCATTTCTGTAAAATTTACTTTTTTCATATTTAATTATTAGACTTTGTACTTAATAAAGACAACTGTGTCACTTTATTATCACCTAAGTCATCAATCAATTTTACAGGATAATCACCTGTAAAATAGTGATCGGTTAACTGCGGGTATGTGGAATTTCTTTTTTCATAACCCATCGCTCTATACAAACCATCAACACTTAAAAATTTAAGGGATTTTGCATCTATATATTTGCAAATCTCTTCATTAGTTTTGTTAGCTGCTAAAAGCTCTTTTTTTGTAGGTGTATCAACACCGTAAAAGTCTGGAAATCTAATTTCAGGTGATGCAATTCTTACATGCACTTCCTTTGCTCCAAAATCATATAGCATCTTTACTATTTTATGAGACGTAGTACCTCTTACCAAAGAGTCATCAACTAAAACAATTTTTTTGTTTTTGATTGTAGATTTATTCGCATTTAACTTTAATCTAACTCCAAGACTTCTTATCTTTTGAGCTGGTTCAATAAAAGTTCTTCCCACATAATGATTTCTTATTAAACCGAGATCAAAATTAATTTTTTCATGTTGGCTATAACCAATAGCTGCGGCATTTCCTGAGTCTGGAACAGGAACTACTAGATCAGCATCAATGCTTGTTTCTTTCGCAAGCTCTACACCAAAATTTTTTCTATACTCATACGCACATTTTCCATTTAAAATACTGTCTGGTCTTGAAAAATAGATATACTCAAAAACACACGGCCTAATTTTTTTTAATGGAAATGGTTTTAAACTAATAAGTTTTTTATTTTCAACATAAACAATTTCACCATTTTCTACGTCTCTGATATATTTAGCTCCTATAATATCTAATGCACAAGTTTCGGAAGCAAAAACATAAGAGTCTTTTAGTTTTCCTATTACTAGAGGTCTTATTCCAAATGGATCTCTTACTCCAATAAGCAAATCTCTTGCTAACATTACAAGAGCATAACCTCCTTGTATTTGAAACAAAGCATCAATAATTTTATCTATAACTTTTCCTCTTTTTGATCTTGCAATTAACTGAACGATTGTTTCAGTATCAGACGTAGTATAAAAAATTGCACCATCTTCGACTAGTTTTCTTCTAAGAGTTATTGCATTTGTAAGATTACCATTATGAGCTACTCCTATTCCCCCAGTATTAGTGTCTGCGTAAAAAGGTTGAATATTTCTTAATGTTGTACCTCCAGTAGTGCTGTATCTATTGTGAGCAATAGCAAAATTACCTGGTAGAGATTTTAAAACTTCTTCTTTATTAAAATTATCACCAACTAATCCAAATCTTTTTTCTGAGTGATATTTTTTCCCATCAAAGGTTACTACTCCACAACCCTCTTGTCCTCTGTGCTGTAAAGCATGTAAACCAAGCGTAGAAAGTGTAGATGCATCTTGGTTGTCGCTTATACCAAAAACACCACACTCCTCTTTTAGTTTTGGATTAAAGTTCTTGAACTTTTTCTTTAGTATCTTGGTAATTTTCTTCATTTGGGAATTCTTTTATTAAATAATTGCTTCCCTTGAGAACATAAGGAAAGCTTATTGATTGGTCAAGATTTATTGGCCACTTATTATGATTATATATGATGTTTATTGTTGCAAAAATACATACTGAAATAACGTAAGCTCTTAAAAATCCAAAAAAGAATCCAAATATTTTATCTAAAGTACCAATTCCCGAGTAACTTACCGCTTTACTGATTCCTTTGTTAATCATTAAAACAATGAACAAAACAATTATAAAAATACTTAGACCTAGGACAATATCTAAAACGTATTCATTATCCAAAATATCTTCAACAAAAGGTTTAGCTTTTGGAAATAAATAAAGAGTAACAACGTATGAAAATAACCATTTACTAGCTGATAGCACACTCAACACAAATCCTTTAGACGAACATTTAATTAAAGATAATATAGTCAGGGCAAGATATATAAGGTCAAACAATTGAAATTTATCAAAAAAATTCAAAAATTGATCAAACATTTAATCTTTTTTCAAATGGTCGTATGTACAAAATTAAACTAGGCAATAAAGTAAGCACTAGTATCATTGCCAAGAACATTGCAATCCCAGTAAAAACACCAAAATAAATTGTAGGAATGAAATTTGAAAGAACAAGTATTGAAAAACCAAAGATAATAGTAATTGATGTATTTAATATTGCTACGCCCACAGTCGAGTGACATAATCGTATTGATTCCTCATAGTTATTATTTTTTTCATATTCCTCTTGGAAACGATAGATATAGTGAATACTGTTATCAACGGCGATTCCTATCGTTATAGCAGCTATAGTTATTGTCATCATATCAAGCGGGATACCCAAGACTCCTATTAAGCCTAAAATTGAAAATGCAGCAATGAAATTTGGAATAACACCGATTAAAGAAATCTTTAAATTTCTAAATAAAACCAAGAACATTGCCATTATTCCACACATGACGAGGCCTAAAGTTAATATTTGAGATTTAAATAAACTTTGTAAAAGATTATTAAATAAAATTAAAACACCACCGAGTTTGTATTCTTCTTTACTTAACCCAATTTCATTCTGCATATCAAAATTAATTTTCTTGATTAAATCATTCCTTCTCAAATCTTTGGAAGAATCTTTTATTCTTAAACTTATTCTTGCTTCATCATCTTTAATTGAAATGTAGGGATCAATGATTTCGCTTTTAACAGTTTCGGGAATTTTACTGTATAAAACTCCCATTTCTAAAGTACCCAATTCTTTATCATTGTTTAATTTTGTTGCTACTTGAATAATTGACGAAAAAGATAGAACCTTACCAACATGTTCTGTATTTTCTAAATAATTATGTACCTTATTTATTTTATCAATCTTGTCTTTTGTGAACCAATATTTACTTTCATCACCATCATCCTCATCCCAGTCTTTGAACTCATCATCTTCTCCAGTATTTTTATCATTTTTTTTTCCAGAAAACTTTAAAATGATTTCTAAAGGTGTTGTGCCACCAAGTTTTTCATCAATTAATTTCATACCTTGATAGATTTCAGTATCTTTACTGAAATAATTAATGAAACTATTTTCAACTTTTAATTTTGATATCCCAAAAATACTAAAAATTATAAAAAAAATTGAAATGACAAATACCAAATTTGTTTTTTCTATTGAAAGTTTAGAAAGTGGATTAGTTAAAAAAGATAAAGATTTTTCGTGAACATTTATCTCTTTTGAGTAAAAAATTCCTAACAATGCAGGAAGTAATGTAAATGTTATTAAAAATGAAGTTATCAATCCAAAAGTCATCATCCATCCAAAGTCAATAATTGGTTTAATGCCACTAAAAATTAAGGAGAGAAAGGCACAAATTGTTGTTAACACAGTGTAAAGTATAGGCCAAACCATTTTAGATGTTGCGATTTTTAAAACTTCATAATTATTTAGATTTAAATGAGTTTTAGCTAGTTGAATATATCTTGTGCTTATG
>CACIHL010000018.1 GCA_902586395.1 uncultured Pelagibacteraceae bacterium
AGGATTAATGTCAGATTGTTCTAAGGCAGTATTTCCAGTAAATGCAATCCATATTTGTTCTTTAATGATATCTATTCCAGTAACCATCTCTGTAACAGGATGTTCAACTTGCACTCTTGTATTCATTTCTAAAAAATAAAATTTACCGTCTTCATAAATAAACTCTACTGTTCCAGCTCCTTCGTAACCAATTTTTGATACCATATTAACTGTTCTATCGAAGAGATCTTTACGAATTTCATCAGTCAAAACAGGACTTGGAGTTTCTTCAATTAATTTTTGATGTCGTCTTTGAACAGAACAATCTCTTTCATGTAAGTGAACTGTATGATTTTTTCCTGAAAGTATCTGAACTTCAATGTGACGCGGATTTTGAAAAAATTTTTCAATATAGACTTCGTCATTTGCAAAAAACTTCTTGGCTTCTGATTTAGCAGTTAAAAATAAGTTATCAAATTCTTTTTCAGATCTAACAATCTTCATTCCTTTTCCACCACCTCCACCAGCAGCTTTTATTAGGATAGGAAAACCAATTTCTTTAGCTAACTTCTTACCACTTTCTAAATCTGAAATACCACCTTCAGAACCTTCAATGACTGGCAAACCATATTTTTTTGCAATCTTTTTTGCTTCAATTTTATCACCCATCATTTTGATAAGTTTTGAAGATGGTCCGATAAATTTCACATTATTTTCTTCAAGCATACTGGCGAAATTAAAATTTTCTGATAGAAATCCATATCCTGGATGAACAGCCTCAGAATTGGTTATTTCTATTGCTGACAATATTGCTGGAATGTTTAAATAACTATCTGCAGGTTGATGAGAACCAACACAAATACTTTCATCAGCTAATTTGACATGCATACTTTCTTTATCTACATCCGAATGTATTGCAACGGTTTGAATTCCCCACTCTTTACATGCTCTAATTATCCTAACAGCTATTTCACCTCTATTAGCTATTAAAATTTTTTTGAACATCTTTTAATCGATTACTACAAGAGTTTGGCCATATTCAACAGGTTGACCGTCTTCAACATTTACACTTTTTACAACGCCATCTTTAGGGGAAGGGACATGGTTCATCGTTTTCATAGCTTCAACAATCATAACAGTATCGCCTTTCTTAATTTTTTTTCCAGTTTCAACAAATTTTTTAGCCCCAGGTTCAGGCGCCAAGTAAGCTGTTCCTATAATTGGGGATTTTATCTCCGTTCCAGAAACATTTTCAATTTTTTTTTTATTATTTTTTTCTGTTGTAACTTCTGACGATATGTTTTGATCAAATTGAATATACCTAGATACTTTAATTTTAATATCTTTTTCAGAATACTCAAGTTCACTTAATTTAAACTCTTCTAAATTATCGACAAGCTCTTTTATTAACTTTTTATTTATTTTCATTTTTTTAAGAGTTTATGCATTGCTATTATGGCTAAAATATATCCATCACTACCGAGACCAAATATTCCACCATTTACCACATCACTTATAAGTGATTTTTGTCTAAATTCCTCTCTTTTGTAAATATTTGATATATGGACCTCTATTTTCTTTTTTTTAAATATTTCTAATGCGTCTCTAATAGCTACAGATGTATGAGTGAATGCCGCAGCATTGATGATAATCCCATCAAATTTTTCATTTGCTGATTGTATTATCGACACTATTTCACCTTCAACATTCGATTGAACAAATTTAACTTTAAGATTAAGTTCTCTACATTTTTCTTCACATTTTTTTTTAAGTTCATCATAAGTTATAGAACCATATTGTGATTGTTCTCTCTGGCCTAATAGATTAAGATTTGGACCGTTAAGAAAAAGTATATTTAAACTCATAAGTTATACATAATGAAAAAAACCAAAAAAATCAAAATTATTTTGAATGGAAAGTCAAGATCTCTCCAAAAGGTAACATCAGTTTATGATTTAATAAGGTCTTTAAAATTATCAACAGATAAAGTCGCCATTGAATTGAATAAAGAAATAATAAATAAGAAAACAATTAAAAATTTATATTTAAAAAATAAAGATAAAATTGAAATAGTGCATTTTATTGGAGGAGGGTAATGAAGGATCTTTTTAAAATCGCTAATAAAAAATTTAAGTCTAGGTTAATTGTAGGTACTGGCAAATATAAAAGCTTTTCAGAATGTGCGAAAGCGATTAAATATTCAGGTGCCGAGATAGTTACTGTAGCAGTTAGAAGAGTAAATATAGTTGATAAAAAGAAACCTTTACTTATGGATTATATTGATCCAAAAAAAATAACTTATCTTCCAAACACAGCCGGTTGTTTCACCTCAGAAGACGCACTTAGAACTTTGCGACTAGCAAGAGAAATAGGGGGCTGGAAATTAGTAAAACTTGAAGTTTTAGGTGATAAAAAAAATTTATTTCCAGACATGATTGAAACTTTGAGATCAACGGAAATTTTAACAAAAGAAGGATTTGAAGTCATGGTTTACTGCAGTGATGATCCATTAATGGCAAAACGTTTAGAGGATTCAGGTGCAGTCGCAATTATGCCGTTAGCAGCTCCCATTGGATCTGGTTTAGGAATTCAAAATTATACAAATATTAAAATAATTAGAAATCAAACTAAACTACCCGTTATAATTGATGCTGGAATTGGTCAAGCTTCAGATGCTGCTATCGCTATGGAATTAGGATGTGATGGAGTTTTGATAAATACTGCAATTGCAAAAGCAAAAAAACCGTTTGAAATGGCAGAAGCAATGAAGTTTGCAGTTATTGCTGGGAGGAAGTCGTTTATTTCAGGAAGAATTTCAAAAACATTAAATGGATCTCCTTCGACAACAAACAAAGGTATTATCTAGGTCTTTTACTTTTATTTTTCTTAAAAAATTTTTTTTTTTTGAAATTTTTTGACTTGTATTTTGATTTACCTTTAAGATTTTTTTCAATTTTATTCTCTAGTGATATTTTTTTTAATTCTACTGAATTTTCAATTTTTTCAAGTACTTTCTTACTTTTATTTAAAAATTCAATTTTATACTCAGGTACTAAAAGTGACAGATCTCCTGTAAGATTTATTTTAATTTTATTCTTCTTTTCAATGTAAAGTAGGTCGTCTTTGAAATTTTCATTTAAAAAATTTTTAATTTTTTCAGGTATAGTAACCCCAACTAATTTTGCTTTATTTTTTATTGCATTAATCTCAACAATCTTAATAACTTTTTGCGCAAAAGATTCGTTTGTAAGAGAAATATTCCATTTAACGCTACTCTCTCTTAATCTTTGACGGGACATTTCAAGTAACCCAAAGCTACTTATTCTTCCAATTTGAATCCTTGCTCTATCTTTTCTACATCTTTCTTTTAATCTTCTTTCAACTTGTCTTCGATTACCAAAACTCATCATATCTATAAAATCAATTATAATGAGTCCAGAAAGGTCTCTTATTTTTATTTGTCTTGCAATTTCTTCTGCCGCTTCTAGGTTGGTATCTAATGCAGTACTTTCAACATTTTTTTGCTTAATTGATCTTCCAGAGTTAACATCAATTGAGACTAAAGCCTCGGTAGGATTAATAACCAAATATCCTCCAGACGATAATTTAACTTGGGTGTCGTATATATCATTTAATTTATTCTCAATATTCTCTTTGATAAATAATGGGATTTTGTCCCTAAATTTTTTAATTTTTTTGACATGACTTGGCATTAAAATTTTCATAAAGTTTTTTGCTTTTTGATATCCTTCATTACCATCTATAATTATATTTTGAGTCTCATCATCATATATGTCTCTCAGAGTTCTTTTTATAATGTCACTTTCTTGGTGAATTAATTTCGGCGCTATTGAGTTCATCGCATTTTCTTTAATCGTCTCCCAGGACTTTATTAAACTTTGAAGATCATAATTAATATCATTTTTACTTTTATTTGATCCAGCCGTTCTAACAATTAATCCCATTTCTTTTGGAATAGTAATTTCGTTGAGGATTGATCTTATTTTTTTTCTTTCCCCAGAATGAAAAATTTTTCTTGAAATACCCCCACCTTTTGGTGTGTTTGGCATTAAAACAATATATTTTCCCGCAATAGATATGAACGTCGAAAGAGCTGCACCTTTTAAACCTCTCTCATCTTTCAATACTTGAACTAATATAACTTGATTAGGCTTGATCACTTCTTGAATCTTGTATCTTTTTGAAGGAGCTTTACTTTGTTTAACTTGCCCTTCATTTTGATTTTCAATATCTAACTTTTTTTCAACAGGATCATTATCGCTTTGCTCGTTATCTATTTCTTCTTTTTCACTTTGTTTAGCTAGTTCTTCTCTTACTTTTTTTTCCTCCTCTTTTATTTTTTCTAAATCACTCGAGGGTATTTGGTAATAATCTGATTGAATGTCATTGAAAGACAAAAATCCATGTCTCTCTCTACCAAAATCAATAAATGCTGCTTGAAGCGAGGGTTCTATTCTGCTTACTTTACCTAAATAAATATTGTTTTTTATGAGAGTATTTTTTATACCTTCATATTCATAGTCTTCAATATTTCCGTTTTCTTTAAGAACAACGCGTGTTTCATCCGGATGCGAAGCATCAATGTATAAATTCTTTTCCATAATATTAGTGTTAAATTTTTCATTTTTTTTTAAATTCTGATGCCTTATCTTTAACAAATTCATGAATTAAATGAAACATAAATGAGCAACTATTTTAAAAAAACTCTAGTTATTTTTCTATCGTCAATTTTACTATTGTTGATTGTAGTCATTTCAATATTGTGGGGTTTTTCCAATGATCTACCTGATTATAAGTTTTTAAAAAATTATAAAGCACCTGTATCTAGTAAAGTTTACTCTGGTGATGGTGATTTAATTCAAGATTTTTCATCCGAGAAAAGAATTTTTATACCCTACAATTCAATTCCACCTAAGTTGATAAACGCATTCCTATCAGCAGAGGATAAAAATTTCTTTGATCATCCTGGTGTTGACGCAAAAGGAGTGCTTAGGGCAGTGATTAAAAATTTCTCAAATATAGTAAACTCAAGAAGATTAGAGGGAGCTTCTACAATTACTCAGCAAGTAGCTAAGAATTTTCTATTATCGAATGAAGTCAGTTTAAACAGAAAACTTAAGGAAGCTATTTTAGCATTTAGAATAGAAAGAAGTTTAAGTAAGGAGAGGATACTTGAACTTTATTTGAACCAAATTTATTTAGGTCAAGGAACATACGGAATTGCGTCAGCAAGTTTGGAATATTTCGATAAATCAGTTGACGAACTTGAATATGTAGAGGCTGCTTTATTAGCTGCTCTACCTAAAGCGCCAAGTAGATACAACCCTTATAAAAACGAAAAGCTTGCCAAATTTAGAAGAGATTTAGTTTTAAAGAATTTACTTGATAATAATTATATAGATAAAAAAAAGTATGAAGAATTAAAAAGTTCTAAGATTAAATTAAAAAAAAGAGAAAAAGTTTTTTTAGAAGATTCTAGGTACTATGTTGAAGAAATAAGAAAAAATACAATTAAACAACTAGGATATGACAAAGTTTATAAAGAAGGTTTAAATATTAAAACGCCTCTTAACTTAAGGCTTCAAAAATTAGCAACTACTTCTTTGAGGGAAGGAATTGAAAAATATGATAGAAGAAAAGGATGGAGAGGACCAATTCAAAATATTGATCTTAGTATTAAAGAATGGTCTGACAAAATTAAATTAAAAAAACTTGAAAAAACTCTAGACTGGAAAATTGCAAGAGTTACAAAAATTGGTATTTCAAACTTTGAAATCATTACTTCAGATGGAGATATAGGTTTTATTACAAATGAAAATATTAGATGGACAAGAAAAACAAATACCTCTTTTAAAGAGGGGGATGTTGTTTATGTAAAAAAAAAAGAGGGATCTAATGAGTACATTTTAAAACAACTTCCTACTGCAAATGGAGCAATCGTAGTAATGGACCCATACAATGGGAGAGTTCTAGCTCTGAGTGGCGGTTTTAGTTTTAATCAAAGTGAATTTAATAGAGCAACCCAAGCACAAAGACAGCCAGGATCTGCATTCAAACCTTTTGTTTATGCAGCTGCTTTAGAAAATGGCTATTCTCCATCAACATTAGTTTTAGATGCACCATTAGTCTTAGAACAAGGAACAGATTTAAAAATGTGGAAACCTGAAAATTATGGTAAAAAGTTTTATGGACCATCCACTTTGAGGATGGGTCTTGAGAAATCAAGAAACCTCATGACTGTGAGAATTTCACAGGACTTGGGTCTGAAAAAGATCACTAAAATTTCAAAAGAGCTAGGTATTTATGAAAATCCAGATGAGCTACTTTCAATTTCTTTGGGATCTGCTGAGACTACTTTACTTAAATTAACAAGTGCATACTGTTCATTTGTAAATGGAGGAAAATTGATTGAACCAAAACTAATTGACAGAATTCAAGACAGTGAGGGAAACACAATATTTAAAACCGAAGTAAGAAAATGTAGAAATTGCGAGGATGTATCTATACAAAGTAATGATGTTCCTGAAATTAAAGATGACTCCAAACAAATTTTCTCTCCCCAGACCGCATATCAAATTACATCAATTTTAGAGGGAGCAACTAAAACTGGGACAGCAAAAAAATTAAGAGATTTAAAAATGGATCTTGCTGGAAAAACTGGAACAACAAACAAAAATACAGATACCTGGTTTATAGGTTTTACATCAGATTTAGTAATAGGTGTTTATGTGGGTTATGATGAACCAAAATCACTTGGAAAATTTGAAACCGGAGCTAAAACAGCAATGCCAATATTTAAAAGTTTTATAAAATCAGCTTTAAAAAAAGAAAATACGAGACCATTTAAAGTACCTGAAAACATTACTATGATGGTTGTTGATTCTAAAACTGGAAAAAAAGTAAGCTTTGCCTCTAAAAAAACACTAATAGAGTCTTTTAAGAGTAATAAAGTTCTAGAAAAAACTAATATTTCGAAAAAAATTAATAATAGATTTAACAATAATAATATATTAAGATTTTATTAATGAGTGAAGAATTCTTTCAAAATGTGACTGAAGTCAACAAAGTTAATCAAAGAATAAAGGAGTATCTTTGAAAAGCACGACTTTGAAAAAAAAATAGAAAATTATAATAACTTAATTTTATCGGAAAATTTCTGGAAGGATAAATCTGAAGCTCAAAAAGTTCTTAAAGAAAAAAAATTCCATGAAACTTTAATAAATTCTTATACAGAAACTACCAAATATTTAAAAGAGTTAGAGGAATTTTATAATCTAGCTTTAGAGGAAAATAATAAGAACTTAATTCAAGAAACATTAGAAAATATTAAAAACCTTAAAAATACTGTTAAGAAAAATGAGATTAAATGTTTTCTTTCAAAAGAAACTGATAGCAATGATTGTTTTTTAGAAATTCATGCTGGTGCTGGAGGAACAGAAAGTCAAGATTGGGCAGAGATGCTTAGAAGAATGTATATGAAATGGGCTCAGTCAAAAGAATTTAAAAACCATATTATTAGTGAACATAAAGGTGATGAAGCAGGTCTCAAATCATCAACAATAAAAATATCTGGCGATTATGTTTTTGGATGGCTCAAAACAGAGTCTGGAATTCATAGATTAGTAAGAATATCACCTTTTGACTCCGGTGCTAGAAGGCATACAAGTTTTGCAAGTGTTTGGGTTTATCCTGTAGTTGATGAGAACATTGATGTTGAAATTTTAGAAAAAGATCTAAGAATTGACACATACAGATCTAGTGGAGCCGGTGGACAGCACGTAAATACTACTGACAGTGCAGTCAGGATTACGCATCTTCCAACGAAAATAGTCGTACAGTGTCAAAATGAAAGATCTCAGCATAAAAACAAAGAAACTTGTATGCAAATGCTTAAAGCAAGATTATATAATTTTGAATTGGAAAAAAGAGAAAAAGAAAACGAAAACAAACAAGACTCTAAAAAAGACATAGGGTGGGGTCATCAAATAAGATCATATGTCTTGCACCCATATCGATTAGTTAAAGACAATAGAACTAGTCATGAATCAAGTGATCCACAAAAGATATTAGACGGAGATATAGATAGTTTTTTAGAAAACTCTTTATTCAAATTAGATGCTTAGAACAATTTCTCAAATATTACTTATAATAATTTTTTTATTAATTTCGTTTTTTGTTTATTTAAGTGTTTACGGAGTAAATACTGATAAGCTTAATGGAATTATCAATGAGAAAATCTCACAGAGGGATAGTGATTTTGACATTAAACTCAATAAGATTAAGATTTTTCTAGATATAGGAAGTTTTAAATTGGAAGCCAAAACAAAAGATCCAATCATATCCTATAAAAAAAACAAAATAGAGTTACAAAGTATAAGCACTTCTTTGCCTTTGCTATCTGTTTTTACTCAAGAAGCAAAAATAGAAAATCTGAAATTTATTACGAAAAAAAATAAGTTAAAAGATTTAATTGAGTTTGGCAGAGTTTTTCAAAATACTCCTCAATTATTTATTTTAAAAAAGATGGTGAAATCTGGAGATATTTCTGTAGAAGCCAAGATAAATTTTTCTGAGGACGGTAGCATCTCAAACGATTATGTAATAGATGGTGATCTTGAAAATGTTAAATTAAGGTTATTAAACAAAGATATTATTGAGAATATAAAACTTGGTTTCATCTTAAAGAATAAAGATTATGTCATTTACAATGCCACATCCTTTTATCAAGATATTAAATTTAAATCTGACGAAATTCGAATAAAAGAAAAAGACAACACCTTTTTATTTAACGGTAATATTTCTACATCAAAAAATGATCTTAGTCTTCAAACAATATCAAAAATATTTCAACTTGATTTTAAGAGTATTAAAAATGATAAAATTATATTTTCCTCAAATAATAAGTTTTCTTTTGAGTTAAGTAAAAAGTTTAAATTTTCAAATATGAAAGCAAATTCAAAATTTAATATAGAAAGCTTGGAATACCCGAACTCAAGCTTAAAGGAATTTTTTTCAGGTTACAAAGATGGAGTAAAATTTGAAAATAATGTTGTAAATTTAGATTATCAAAATGGAAATTACAAAATATCAGGAGACAGTAAATTAAATATTAATGAAGATATAGATAGCTTAAGTTATTCAATTGAGAAGAAAAAAGATAAAATTTTTTTTAAAACAGATTTTGAGGTCAAAAGTAATGCATTAAATTTTGAACTTTTAAATTATACAAAAAAAAAAGATGTTAAGAGCAATCTTGTTGTAGAAGGAGTTGTAAATAAGAATAATTCAGTCTTTTTAAATAAAATAAACTTCGCTGAATCTAAAAATTTAATTAAAATTAAAAATATCAATTTAAATTCAAAAAAAAAATTAAAAAGGATTGATCAAATTGACATTGATCTCGTTAACAATAATGATCAAATCAGTCAATTGAATATTAAAAGAAAAAAAAGCAATTATTCAATTAATAGCAAAATATTCGACGGAACAAAAATCCTTGATAGAATATTATTTTCAAAGAGTGATGGAAACTTTTTTGATGTTTTTGAAAAACTAAACTCTAAAATTACAATAAATTTTAATACCATTTATATTTCAAATGAAGATTATTTGACTAATTTTAAAGCAGATATGATTGTTAATAATAATCAAATTAAAGATTTAATTTTATCCTCACAATTGTCAACTAAAGAAGATTTAAAACTTTTAATAAAAACAAATTCAAACAATGAAAGGATAACAGACTTATTTGCAGGTAAGGCAAAACCTTTAGTAAAAAAATATGATTTTATAAAAGGTTTTGACGGCGGCTATTTAAAATTTAATTCTATTGAAAAAAATAAAGACTCAAATTCAAATTTAAAAATTTTTGATTTTAAATTAAAAGAGGTACCTGCATTAACAAAATTACTTACCCTAGCTTCTTTACAAGGAATCGCAGATCTTTTAACTGGAGAAGGCATAAGGTTTAATGAATTCGAGATGATTTTTAATAATAAAGACGGACTTATGACAATCGAGGAAATCTATTCTTTAGGGCCCTCGATATCTATATTGATGGATGGGTATATTCAAAAAGATGATTTGGTAAGTCTTAGAGGTACACTGGTACCTGCAACTACTGTAAATAAAGTTATAGGTTCAATTCCGGTCATTGGAGATTTACTTGTGGGTAAAAAAGCTGGAGAAGGTGTCTTTGGAGTAAGTTTTAAGATTAAAGGCTATCCAGATGATTTGAAAACAACTGTAAATCCAATTAAAACTCTTACTCCTAGATTTATTACGAGAACATTAGAAAAAATAAAAAAAACTAGCCAATAATTTTTATTAAAACGTGATTTTTCTTACCATGAGAAAGTTTTAAAACATCATCTTCAAAGTCGGATACATTAATTACTAAATTCTCATCTGTGACTATAGAGTTATTTACTTTCAAACCAGAATTTTTTATTGTTCTTCTGATTTCACTTTTTGAACTAAACAAATTAGTTTTGATAGAGAGATCAATTATATTTAATCCATTATTAATTTGATCTTTTTTTATTTTAATTACTGGCAACTCATCACCTGAGCCACCTGCAAATGTTTTTTTTGCAGTCTCTGAAGCTTTAACTGCAGCTACTTTACCATGTAAAAGAGTGGTTGCTTCATTAGCCAGAAGAGTTTTTAAATCATTTATATTTTTATCTTTTATATTTTCAATTTCAGAGACATCCTTATCAGTAAACATTTTCAAAAATTTAATAACATCTCTATCATCTGTGTTCCTCCAAAATTGCCAGTAATCATAAGATGACAAAAGTTTTTTATCTAACCAAACAGCTCCTTTTTCTGTTTTACCCATTTTAGTACCAGATGCTAAAGTTATTAATGGCGTTGTTAAACCGTAAACTTGCTTGCTTGAATATCTTTTTACTAATTCAACACCATTCACGATATTACCCCACTGATCAGAACCACCAATTTGCATCAAACAATTTTTTGTTTTGTTAAGTTCTAAAAAATCATATGCTTGCAGTATCATATAGTTAAATTCCATATAACTTAATGATTGTTCTCTCTCTAATCTAAGTTTAACGCTATCAAAACTTAGCATTTTATTAATAGTAAAATGTTTTCCAATATCTCTTAAAAACTTTATATAATTTAGTTTACCCAGCCACTTAAAATTGTTCACATAAATAGGGCGGGTTTTAGAATTTTTGTTATTTAAAAATATCGAAAAAACTTTCTTAATATTTTTTATATTCTTTTCGATTTCTTTTTCTGTAAGAATTTTTCTTGTTTCTTCTTTTCCTGAAGGATCACCTATTCTTGTAGTACCTCCTCCTAGTAGTATAATTGGTTGGTGCCCATGTTTTTGCAATAACCTTAAACACATAATTTGGAGTAAGCTTCCAACGTGCAAGCTTTGGGCAGTACAGTCAAAACCAATATAAGCCCTTATTTTTTTCTTATCCATTAACCCATCAAGGGACTCTAAATTAGTACATTGATTAAAATATTCTCTTTCATTAAACTCTTTAAGGAATGAATTTTTCATTTTTTTATAAAATAAGTCAATTTCAATATACCTATATTAACTTAATTAAAAAATAAATATTATGTCTAAAAATTACTATAGCCTTGGGTTAATGAGTGGTACATCTGGAGATGGAGTTGATGCATCTTTAATAAATTCTGACGGGGATTCAAATTATAACGTAGAAATTAACAAGTATTTTGAATATGAAAATAACTTAAGTCAAAAAATACACTCACTGAAAGATAAAATTAATACTGTCACTGATCTTGAAACATATTCCACTGAGCTTAAAGTTTTAGAGAAAGAATTAACTATTTTTCACTCAAAAGTAGTAATGGATATAATTAAAAATACTAAGATAAAAATTGATTTTGTAGGTTTTCATGGCCAAACAATGTTTCATGATCCATCTAAGAAAATCTCTAAACAAATAGGAGATGGTAAACTTTTGTCTCAACTTACTCAGATCACTGTTGTCTATAATTTTAGACAAAATGATATTCAGAATGGTGGTGAAGGAGCACCTTTAGCTCCTATTTTTCACAAAACATTAGTAAAAAAGATTAAAATTGAGTTACCAGTTTGTATATTAAATATTGGTGGAATTTCTAATGTAACAATACTAGGTGATTACGAACAAAATCATTTTACAAGTAGAGATTTGGGTCCAGGAAACTGTTTAATTGATGCCTGGGTTAGAAAAAATAAAAAAGGAAATTTTGATAAAGATGGTGCATACGCAGCAATGGGCAAAACAAATGATTTGATGTTAAATCAGGCATTAGATAATTTTGATAATCGACCTGACCAGAATAGACTTTCTTTTGATACCAAAGATTTTGACATAAATTTTTTAAGAGGCGTAAGTTTTGAAGATGGTGCAGCAACTTTAACGGACTTATCAGGGAGAATAATTGGAGCTGGTTTATTTTCTTTATTGAGTGATGTAAGAAATAAATTATTCAAAGTTTTGGTGTCTGGGGGTGGAAGAAAAAATAAAACTTTAATTCAAAGGATAAAATCTAGAACATTGAAAAATTTAGTAATCCAACCTATTGATGACTATGGAATAGATGGAGATTATGTGGAGTCTCAGGCATTTGCATTTTTAGCAATTAGAAGTTTCTTGAAGTTACCAATATCGTTTCCCGATACTACAGGATGTAAAAGTCCTACTACAGGAGGCGAAATTGTGAAAAATTTTTAATATAAGGCGGATTCTTTTTTAATATATTTATCCAAAACCTTTTTTAAATTCTCTTCAGATTTTGTAAAAAAATGATTTGCATCAGGCACAGCTTCAAATTCAACCTTAATTCCCTTTTGAGACGCAAGCCTTTTATCAAGCTCACTAATATATTCTCCTGGTACTAACTCATCTTTTTTTCCATAAACCATTAGCCCTGAAGCAGGACATGGAGATAAAAAAGAAAAATCATAAACGTTAGGTTGTGGAGATATAGATATAAATCTATTGATTTCAGGACGTCTCATTAGTAATTGCATAGAGATTAAAGATCCAAAAGAAAAACCAGCAACCCAACACTGAGAATTATCAAAATTTTCTCTTTCCAACCAATCAAGTGCAGCTGCGGCATCAGCCAATTCACCTTGACCA
>CACIHL010000019.1 GCA_902586395.1 uncultured Pelagibacteraceae bacterium
TATTTCAGGTTTTTGGTCTTGGCTTTTAGTAAGACGTAAATTTTCAGTAGTTTTCGGTTTAGGTAAATTTACCTTGGATTTTTCTTTTAAAGAACTTTTATTTAATTGTTTTAACTTGGGCCTTCCAATTTTGTTTTTAATTTTAGTTGATTTAGATTTTTTTAACAAGGCCTTTGCCTTTTTTTTGGGTAAGTCTTTCTTTTTTTTCTTAAAGGTTTTCTTTAAAATACTTTTCAAATTTATTTTCTTCATTTTTGTATTTTTCGTTATCTGCAGGTGGATCTTTTTTTTCTGAAATATTTGGCCATATCTCTGAATATTTTTTGTTCAATTCTAACCATTTTTCACTTTCACTTTCAGTGTCAGGTTTTATTGCTTCAACTGGACACTCAGGTTCGCAAACGCCACAATCTATACACTCATCTGGTTTAATTACAAGCATATTTTTACCCTCATAAAAACAGTCAACAGGACATACGTCTACGCAATCCATTAATTTACATTTAATACATTTGTCGTTAACTACGTATGTCATTTTTTTTTCCTAAAATTTTTACTTTAATTTCACCCACTATCTTATCATCCAAATAAAGCAACCCAGCCAAACGTCTCATAAGATTATTTTCATAAATATCTGATTTACCATCTGATAAAATGATTTTCCATAAAGTTTCTACAATTATAGTTTTATTTTCCATACTAAGAGACTTAACATCTTGAGTGAATTCTTGAATATGATTTGAGTCATTTTCCTTTTGTTCAGCCTTTGAAACAACATCATCCAAGTTATTTAATTCAGGGTATAATTTCTTCACAGTTTTCTTAATTATTTCTTTTTCCTCTGAAGTGTAGTTTTCATCTATTTTGGCAGCGTGTATTAAAAGACAAGCAATGTTAATAGGCTCTTCATTTGAGCTAGGTTTTTCATTGTTCTTATTAAAAAATTTAAATATCATTTTAAATCTAACTGTTTTAATGCTTCAAAGGGATTATCTTTTTTGATCTTTAAATCTAAACTCTTTTTAATCTTTTTAAAAGGTTTATATTTGAAAAAGGTTTCGTTTTTTTCGTCAAAAACTTTATACCCCATTAATTTAATTACTTTTACAAAACTTTCTTTGTCACAACCCAGTAAATTTAACATTTTGGGTAATAGTTTAATTTTGTCGGATTTATTTTCATTAGAGTTTATAATTTCAATAAATAATCTTTCTAAAATATCAATTCTAACAAAAAAACTATCAAATTTTTCAAATCCACATAAAAGCATAAATTTTTTGTTTCTATATTTTAAGTCGTTCACAAAATTTAATCCAAAAGTAGGAGGAAGTAGATTTAGGTCTTCTCCTTTAAAATTCTTCCAAAGTAAAATTCTTAAAGATACAACACTAGGTTTAAAAAGTTTGAACAAAAATATATGATATCTTCCAAATTTTACCCCCAAATTTCTGAGAGTTTTTCTTTCATCTTGACTCAAACTATTAACGATATTTAAAACCTCATCTCTTTTTACTACACCGTTGTTTTCATATAATTGATAAGATAAAGCTCTTATTTGAGAATTAACCGAATTTATATTCTTCAGTTTAAATAAACTATCTAGTTCATCAGCAATTTTTGTGTCTACCCATTTTTTTAAAAAAGAGTGAAGTTTTAATTTTTCATCATTTTCTACAATATCATCTATAATTAAATTAAGTTCTGGAGACAGATAATCTGCACCCTTAGCAAGAATTGCTATAGGAAAATTATTCCAATAAATTTTTCTATCCTCTTTTAATTCAATTTGTTTTCCCTCAATTATTTGATTTATTCTTTTTGAAATTTCCGGGCTAACATTTTGTCTTGCAGCCTTCTTTAAAGATTTAATGTCAGTTTCTAAATCACCCACTTTAAAATCTAATTCAAGCTTTAGACCTTTTAAGTTCCCAATAAATTGATTATTAATTAAAACTTTTTCATTATTTTCAATTTTTGTCTCAAAAGAAATATCTTGTTTTAAACCTCTTGCTAGTACACTTGCTCGTTTATCAATAAAACTTTTGGTAAGTTCTTCGTGCAATCTATCAGATAATTTATCTTCTAAAAACTTTGTCCTTTTTACCCAATAGTCTTGATTTTCTACCCAACCGTTTTTGTTAGAAACATAAGACCATGTTCTTACATTAGCAATTCGATTAGATATAGAGTCTACATTTCCATCAACTTTATCTAAAATTGAAAGTTGTTCTTTCATGTATTTATTTGAAATTTTTCCCGTTTTTTCTCTTAAAAAATTAAATACTTTTCCAATTACCTCTAGATGATTTCCATAAGTTTTTTTTACAAAATCAGGGATCTGGCAACATTCCCATAATAGTTTTAATTCATTTTCATTACTATAAATTTGTAATTTTTCAGTATCTTTTAAAATATATTTTAAAACTTTTTCGTCCTCGCACTCCGAAATTCTTTTTAGCCAAGGTTTGTTCGGCTTCTCTTCTAATGACTTGATTAAAGATTGTCCGTTTTTAAAGTTTAAATTTGGATTTCTCCAAAAAATTGTATTGATGTCATCAATTTTATGGGTTTCAAGTAATTCAATTTCCTCTGGACTTATCTCGCCACATTCACCTGTAATGCCAAATGATCCATCATTAAGATATCTGCCTGCTCTTCCAGCAATCTGTGCAATTTCGGATAATCTGAGTCTCCTTATTTTTTTACCATCAAATTTTTTTATACTCGAAAAAAAAACATTGTTTAAATCCATGTTTATTCCCATACCAATTGCATCGGTTGCAACAAGATAGTCAACATCTCCAGATTGGTATAAATTTACTTGTGAATTTCTTGTCTTGGGACTTAAAGACCCCATAACGATTGCAGCTCCACCCTTTTGACGTCTAATTAATTCTGCAATGGCATAAACTTCTTCTGCTGAAAATGCTATTATTACACTTTTTCTTTCTATTCGAGAGATTTTTTTGTGACCTGAGTAACTTAATTTAGATAGTCTTTTTCTATTGATATATTCTATATCACCATCTAATTTTTCAATAATATTTTTCATTGAATTTGATCCCATAAACATTGTTAATTTTTCACCTCTTAGGTTTAATAATCTGTCAGTGAAAATATGACCTCTTTCATGGTCAGAACACATTTGAATTTCGTCTATTCCGACGAATTCTAAATCTTTTTCTATAGGCATAGACTCTACAGTGCAAAAATAATACTTAGCATTAGAAGGTATAATTTTTTCCTCACCTGTAATTAGTGCAACTTTATTTGGATCAGTTTTTTTTACAACTTTGTCATAAACTTCCCTAGCTAAAAGCCTCAAGGGAAAACCCATCATTCCAGAGCTAAAAGACAACATCGTTTCAATAGCAAGGAAGGTTTTTCCTGTGTTTGTAGGTCCAAGAACAGCAGTTATTTTATGTTTTGTCATTTCTACTTTTGGTGTGTTAAATTTTTTTACTACTATATATTGTTATCGCTAAAGAACAAAAATAGTCTAAAACAAGTCCGAATCATTAAGGTAAAAGTTCTCATTTATATTTTTTTTTAATGTTAACATATTTGATCAGATTATGCAGCCTTATATTTATTTACACAAGTATTTGCCAGTATCAAATTTGGATCAATAAAAATTTTTGATTTTTTTGCTTTTTTAAAAGATTTGAATGCAAAAATCGCTATAGGTAATTCAGTACATCCTAAGATTATTTTTTTACAATTTATTTTTATCAAATAATCAATTGCAGGCTTTATTATTTTTTCCGCCTTTCTTACATTACCCATTTTAACAAATTTGATTGCTTTATTAACATTCTTTTTTTGTATTTTATTAGGTGGCGATAAAAGCTTAAACCTCTTATCGAAATACTTATGATAGATCTTAGTGTTTAAGGTAGCCTCCGTTGCAAGTATTCCAATTTGAGAATTAATCTTACAGCTTTTTTTTGTATGATTATAAACTTCCTCTGGCATACTTAAAATAGGTATCTTAACTTTTCTCCTTAAATCATCATACCAAAAGTGCGCTGTATTACACGGCATTACAATAAACTTACATTTATTTTTTTCTAATAATTTACAACCTTTCACTAATTCTTTAAGAACATTATAATACTTTTTTAAGTTTTCTGGCCTCTTAGGTGTATCGGACTTGTTGTAGAGTATAAATTTTGGGTATTGTTGATCTTGTTTTCCTCTATACGAAATAGCAATTTTGTTACAGAAATCTAAACCAGCCTGTGTTCCCATCCCTCCTAAAATCCCAATCATATTTTTTTTATTACCTTCCAAACACCTGTTGCAGACGCAATAATATTTTTATTTATATATAAGTTACAATTCACAAATAACATTGACTTTGTTCTCTTTAATATATTTACTTTACCTAATATTTCATCCCCTAGTCTGGATGGCGCAATGAATTTTACATCTAATGAAACCGTTACACAGGATTGATTATTGCTAGCTCTATACACTGCAGTTCCAGCACCTGCATCAATTAAAGAACAAATAAAACCTCCATGGGTAATGTCTCTTCTATTTAAATGAATTTTTTGTATTGTGCTTTTAAATTCAAATTCAGTCTCGGATAAATCTCTAAAAAGAAGACCACCATTGTGTTTCATAAAACCAGAAACTTTGCTGATTTGTTCAAAATTGTTTCCCATTTTTTATAAAAATATTGTTAATAAAATTAAAACTATTAACACTATAGTAAAAAAATATACAACACTTGATTGTAAAGAGATTTTCATAATTTGGTGCGCCTGCTAGGAGTCGAACCCAGAACCTCCTGGTCCGTAGCCAAGCGCTCTATCCAGTTGAGCTACAGGCGCTGAATTATAAAAAAAAATCATATTAAATAATGTAATTTTTAAATAAACAATTATTCTATAGTAATGTCAAAAAATTCTAAAGACATTGTTTTCGTTGCTGCTCAAAGAACAGCCATAGGAAGATACAAAGGTATTTATAAAGATCTGCAGGCTCATAACCTAGGCTCGTTGGTAATTAAAAGTTTAATTGAAAAGACCAAGTTAAAAGTAGATGAAATTGACGAGGTAATATTAGGACAGGTTTTGACAGGATCATGTGGACAAAATCCAGCAAGGCAAGCAGCTATAAATTCTGGAATTCCAAAAGAAAAGACCGCAATAATTATTAACCAGGTGTGTGGATCTGGACTACGATCAATTGTAAATGGATATCAATCAATACTAACAAGTTCTGCAAATTTTATAATTGCAGGTGGTCAAGAAAGTATGACTAATTCAATTCATGATCAAATGATGAAAGATGGTTTGACGGATGCTTTTTATAATTATCATATGGGTGTTACAGCTGAAAATGTTGCTGCGAAATATAATATATCAAGACAAGAACAAGATAAATTTGCACTTCAGTCTCAACATAAAGCAAATTTAGCAATAAACAAAAAAAAATTTGATGATGAAATTATTAATGACGATATCGATGAACATCCAAGAAATGGGATTACAATAAATGATCTTTCAAAGTTAAATTCTGTTTTTAAAGAAAAAGGAACTGTCACTCCTGGAAATTCATCTGGCATTAATGATGGAGCAGCTGCAGTAGTTTTAACTAAAAGAGAATTAGCTGAAAAACATAATTTAGAAATATTAGGAAAGATTATATCTTGGGCAACCTGTGGTGTTGATCCATCCATGATGGGTTTAGGGCCAATTCCCTCTTCAAACAAAGCTCTAGAAATAGCAAAATGGAATGTAAAAGATTTGGACTTAATTGAAATTAATGAGGCGTTCGCCGCACAAAGTATTGCTGTAATTAAAGAGTTAAAAATTCCACAAGAAAAAGTAAATGTGAATGGTGGAGCAATAGCTCTTGGTCATCCGATAGGTGCCTCTGGAGCAAGAATTGTTGTTTCACTTCTTAATGAATTAAAAAAAATGAATGGAAAAAAAGGTTTAGCAACACTATGCATCGGAGGAGGGATGGGAATTTCGATGTGTATAGAAAAAGATTAATATTTGAGTGATTTATAATATTTATTCAGAATTATATTTTGTATCCAAATTTTTGCGTCTAAATTTTTATAATTAGGCTTTTTCTTAATAAAATTAATAAATATTTTTAACATACGCTAATTAACTCATTTTAGGATGACGAAAAAAAGATATAAATATGTTAAAATATTGATCTTTAAAAAATATAGATGAAAAAAGACATTCAAGTACCTGATATAGGAGATTTTGATAACGTAGAAATCATAGAAGTTCTTGTAAAAGAGGGTCAAAAAATTCAAAAAAATGATTCTATTGTTACACTTGAAAGTGATAAATCAAGCGTAGAAGTACCAAGCACAGAAGAGGGCGAAGTATTAAAAATTTTAGTAAAAGTTGGTGATAAAGTTTCAAAGGGAGATAAACTGGTAGAAATTCAATCTGCTTCTGAAAAAAAACCTGAACCTGAAAAAAAAGAAGTCAAAAATTTAGATATTCCTAAAGATACTGAAAAAATAATTGTAGACGCAGAAAAATCTCAAAAAGTAGAACAAGAAAAACCTGTTGAAACACAAATTATAAGCCAAGAGAAAAAGAAACCAACCAGAAATATTGAAATAATATCTGATGGCAATGATTTAGATCCAACTGAAACTAAAGAGTGGCTAGAGTCTTTATCTGCAGTCCTTCAAAATGACGGTAAAGAAAGAGCTCAATATTTAATAAAACAATTAATTGAACATTCTTATAAAGAAGGCTCAGATTTAGTCTTGTCTCGAAATACACCTTACATAAATACTATTCCTCCTGAAGAGGATAAAAAATCTCCAGGGGATCAAAACATTGAAAGAAAAATAAGATCTTTAATTAGATGGAATGCAGCTGCTATGGTTGTACGAGCTAATAAAAAAAATCCTGATCTTGGCGGTCATATAGGAACCTTTGCTTCAGCTGCAACATTATATGACGTTGGTATGAATCATTTTTGGAGAGCAAAAAATAATAAGTTTGGTGGAGATTTAATATATTTCCAAGGTCATAGTGCTCCTGGAATTTATGCAAGATCTTTTTTAGAGGGAAGATTAACTGAGAAACAATTAGACTCGTTTAGACAGGAGGTCTTACCAGGTGGTTTGTCTTCTTATCCTCATCCTTGGCTTATGCCGAACTACTGGCAGTTTCCAACTGTATCAATGGGTCTTGGTCCAATGTTAGCGATCTACCAAGCAAGGTTTATGAAATATTTAATTAATAGAGGTTTGATTAAAGATGAGAATAGAAAAGTTTGGGCCTTTTTAGGAGATGGGGAAATGGATGAACCAGAGTCTTTAGGTGCAATTGGATTAGCATCCAGAGAAAAATTAGACAACCTAATATTTGTGGTTAACTGCAATCTTCAAAGATTAGATGGACCCGTTAGAGGCAATGGAAAGATAATTCAGGAACTTGAGGGAATTTTTAGAGGAGCCGGTTGGAACGTGTTAAAGGTGATATGGGGATCTTACTGGGACCAATTATTAGCAAAAGATAAAACAGGTTTATTGGTAAAAAGAATGAATGAAGCTGTTGATGGTGAGTATCAAGCATTTAAGGCGAAGGGCGGCGCATATGTAAGAGACAAATTTTTTGGAAAATACAAAGAATTAAAAGAAATGGTCTCAAGCTTAACCGATAGAGATATATGGAAGCTTAATCGAGGAGGCCATGATCCACACAAAGTGTATTCAGCTTACCATAGAGCAGTAGAAAATAAAGGTAGTCCAACAGTGATCATTGCCAAAACTATCAAAGGTTATGGAATGGGTAAATCTGGGGAAAGTATTAATACCACCCATCAACAAAAAAAATTGGACGTAGACGATTTACTTTATTACAGAGATCGATTTGATGTTCCTTTAACTGACGAGCAGGTAAAAAATATTGAATACTACAGACCAAAAGAGGACTCACAAGAAATAAAATATTTAAAAGAGAGAAGACTTCAACTTGGAGGTTTCATTCCTGAAAGATCATCTTTTGCCAAATCAATTAAAGTTCCTCCAAAAGATATCTTCGATGTGATGAAACAATCAACAGGCACTAAAGAAATGTCGACGACAATGGCACTGGTTAGAATGTTAACAAACCTCTTAAGAGATAAAAATGTTTCACCTAAATTAGTTCCTATAATTCCTGATGAGGCTAGAACATTTGGTATGGAAGGTTTTTTTCAAAAAATTGGTATTTACGCGCATGAAGGTCAAAAGTATGAGCCTGTGGATTCGAAACTACTTTCATCTTACAGGGAAGATAAATCAGGACAGGTGTTAGAGGAGGGAATAACGGAGGCTGGTTCCATGTCATCTTGGATAGCAGCAGGAACATCATACACTAATCATGATATAGAAATGATTCCAATATATTTGTTCTATTCAATGTTTGGTTTCCAAAGGGTCGGTGATTTCGCCTGGGCCGCAGGCGATAGTCAGGCAAGAGGATTTCTTATAGGCGCTACATCTGGAAGAACAACTTTGGCTGGAGAAGGATTACAACATCAAGATGGACATAGCCATCTACTTGCATCTACAATACCTAACTGTGTTTCCTATGACCCAACCTTTGCTTATGAGTTAGCTGTAATATTCAGAGATGGATTAAGAAGAATGTATGAAAAAAAAGAAAATGTTTTTTATTATATTACAACAATGAATGAAAATTATCCGCATCCAGCAATTCCAAAAGATAAGAATATTGAAGAAGCAATCTTAAAAGGAATGTATAAAATTAAACAAATTTCAAAAAACAAAAGATTATATCGTTTACCCAAAACATGGTGTAGGTCAAATTTTATCAGTAAGCTCAAAAACAATAGGTGGTATAGACGTGCAATGTTATGATATTAAATTTGAAAAAGATAAAGCGGTAGGATTGTTGCCAATAAATAAGCAGTCGCACTTGAGACCACTATCCACAATCAACCAAGTTAATAAATCTATCTCAATTTTAAAAGGTAAACCAAAAATAAAAAGATCAATGTGGAGCAGAAGAGCTCAAGAATATGAGCAAAAAATTACATCTGGAAAAATCTATGAATTGGCTGAGGTAGTAAGGGATTTAAATAAAGGTGATGATATTATGATTGATCAATCATACAGTGAAAGACAATTATTTGAAAAAGCTTATGAGAGAATTTTAACGGAATTTCAAATAATATTAAATCTTTCTCTAGAGGATACTCAGAAAAAGCTGGATAAAGCTTTGAAAAGAAATTTAGAGAAAAGTCAGCAAAATTTGGAAAAAAAAGCACCAATTAATCCACAACCAAGCCAAGACACTGAAGAACCAGAAAATTTAGAAAACGTTTCAGAAGAAGAGTAAAAAAAAACGCTTCTCACACAAACGTTATGAGAAGCGTTTTTAAAAAAGAAAACTTATCTTCTTCTTCTTCTTTTTTTTGCTTTTTTCTTAGCTTTTTTCTTAGCTTTTTTTCTTCGTTTAGCCATCTTTAGCTCCCTGTTGTTACGAATCTTTTTGATTCGTTATAAGTTAATTTTTAAATATTTTCTTTTGTTATGTCAAACATTTAATTAGTTATAAATTGATTCATCAACGAATTAAAAATTAAATTTAATTTTATAAATGTTAAATGTTAAAAAAGAATAGTGTTTATGCGCATTATAATCAACTTTATTTGTTAAATTTAATAAAGTTTTTCTAAATCTTCTTTATATTTTTCTAAAATTTTTTTTCTTTTTAATTTTAAAGTTGGTGTTAACATTCCATTTTCAATTGTAAATTCCTCTTTAATAATTTTTATTTTTTTTACTTTTTCTATTGTTTGCAAGTTTTTATTTAAATTTTCGATGTATAAATTAATTTCTGATCTATTTTCTTCATTATCACTTACAATTAATGCAACTAAATATGTTTTTTTATCACCATAAACTAAACTTTGTTTAATTTTTTCATTTAAGCAAAGTAAATTTTCAATTTTAGATGGAGAAATGTTATCACCACCTAAATTTACAATGATTTCTTTTTTTCTATCAGTTATTTTCAAATTTCCTTCTTTGGTAAACTCTCCTATATCACCTGTATGCAACCATCCATCTTTTATAACTTCATTGGTTTCATCTTTTTTATTCCAATATCCAAGCATAACATTTTCCCCTTTTACTAATATTTCACCATCGTTTGAAATTTTAACTTCGTTTGTTTTGAATGGGGGGCCTACAGTCTCAATTTGAATATTTCCTGGAACGTTACAGCTAACGACTGGAGAAGCTTCAGTCAGTCCATATCCTTGTAATGTGGGTAATCCAATAGAATTCAAAAATTCTCCTATTTTTTGATCTAGCGCACCACCACCTGAAACAAATGCTTGCAGTTCTCCACCAAATTGTTTTTTGATCTTTTTCCTTACTAAAATTTCACATAAAAAATTAGATATTTTTTCACTCAAATTTAGGTTTTCTTTTTTAAGTTTTTTTGTACCTAATTTAAGGGTGTTAGTTATCAATTTTTTTTTAGACCCCTCCAGTTTAGAAAAATTTAAAGAAATTTTGTTATATAAATTTTGATAGAATCTTGGGACAGCGGTCATGATGGTTGGTTTTGCCACTGACATGTTAGGAATAAGTTTATCTAGGCTTTCAGCATAATAAACTTTTGCTCCCAGAGAAATTTGAACGAATTGAACAGTGTGTTCATACGAATGTGAAAGAGGTAACCACGTCAAAAAAACTGGTTTTTTCTTTTGGACAATAGAAGCCAATATTTCTAAAGCTCCCTCGCAATTTGAAAGAATTCCACCATGACTTAACATTACTCCTTTTGGTTTACCCGTCGTACCAGAGGTATAGATTATACAAGCTAAGTCATTTCTTTTTATTTTATCATTATAACTTTTATTAGTAAAATTTGTTTTTTTAAATATTTCTGAAAAGTTTTCAATTTGATTTGTAAATTCATCAATAGAAATTATCTTAATCTTGTCATTTAAAAATTTTTCTATTTTTTCATACTGTAATTTATTTGAAACTATACAAACCTTTGGTACACAATCATTAATTATATATTCATAGTCTGAGTCTGAGTAAGTAGTAAATAATGGCACTGTTACACCTCCAGAATTCATTATTGCAATATCAGCAATTAACCATTGTGGTCTATTCTCAGACAACAATATGCATCTGTCTCCAGGGGAAATATAGTTTTGTAGAAAAGTTGTTAAACTTTTAATCTTTAATGTTACTTCATTCCAATTTAACGAGCAGTTCTTGCCTTTTGAACTTAATCCAAATAAAAAAGGTGGACCTTTTTTATTTTTAATTTCATTATATTTTTTGAAATAAAGTTCTACTAAACTATTTATATTTTCTATTTTCATAAAATGGTGGGCAAAGAGAGAATCGAACTCTCACAGTATTGCTACTATTGGATTTTGAGTCCAACGCGTCTACCAGTTCCGCCATTCGCCCAATATTAATAATTTCATTTTTATAATTATAGTATAAAAACAAATTTAGTATGTTTAAAGAAATATATAGAAAATCAATTGAATTAGCAGGTCATAAAAGATCAAAATTTTTTCTAGGTTTTATCTCATTCATAGAAAGTTTTGTATTTCCAATACCGCCTGATGTTTTTATTATACCAATGACCATTGCCAAGAGAGCTCAGTGGATAAAAATTGCACTAATTGCTACCATTGGATCTGTTTTGGGAGCATGCCTTGGATATTTTATTGGTTACGTTTTTTTTAACGAGATTGGTGTAAAAATATTTGAATTATATGGTGTTGATAATACTAACTTTTTAAAAGAGAAAATGTCCTCAGAAGGCGGAGTAATAGCTTGGGTTACTTTGCTGGCTATTGCTGGTTTCACGCCCGTGCCATTTAAATTACTCACTATTACAAGTGGATTTGTACACTTCAATTTTTTCTATTTTGTTATTGTATCTTTATTAACAAGAGGTTCTAGATTTTTTTTAATAGCTTTTTTAGTTGGAAATTTTGGACCTGCTATGAAGAAAATAATTGAAAAAAAACTAGTAACAGTTTCAATATTAATATCCGTTATTTTAGTTATAGTTGCTTACTTCGTATATAATTTCTTAATTAAATTTACATCCTAGATGGTATTAGAAAAAAAATTTAAGATATTTTATTTGTTTATTATATTTCTGTGTGTGACTTCGATATTTTACGCGTTTTTTGTAGAATTTTTTTTGGGATATAAACCATGTATTTTATGCAAGTATCAAAGAGTGCCTTATGCTCTTGGTTTGATAATTGGATTTTTTGGTTTTTTTAAACCTTCAAATACAAAAATATGCATCTATATATTTTTAACCTTTTTAATAAGCATGATATTATCTGGATACCATGTTGGTATTGAACAAGAATTATACCAGTCAATTTTTAATTGTTCAGACGATAATTTAAGTATTTTGGAAGAGGGTAAATTGCTTGAAAGTTTAAGTGTTATAAATCCTGACTGTAGAAACGTAAATTTTGCTGTATTTGGAGTATCACTTGCGACTATAAATTTTGTATTATCATTTGTAAT
>CACIHL010000020.1 GCA_902586395.1 uncultured Pelagibacteraceae bacterium
AAACCTCCAGGAATTATTATTCCAGAAACATTACTCAATTTTTTTTGAACATCTGAGACTTTCAATAAATCTGATTCTATTCTTATTAAATTAACTTTTACGTTATTATGAATACCTCCGTGAACTAATGCTTCATCTAATGATTTATATGCATCTTTTAAATCCACATATTTTCCAACAATTGCTATATTAACAGTCCTAATATTTTTGTTTGTTACAATTTTAGTCACTTCTTTCCACGGTTTTAAATTAATCTTTTTTCTCGGCTTAATATTGAAATATTCAAAGACTTGTTTATCTAAGCCCTCGTTAAAAAAACTTATTGGTGCTTCATAAATTGTCTTAACATCTACTGTCTCTATAACCCTTTTAATTGGTATGTTGCAGAATAATGAAATTTTTTTTCTTTGATCAAGAGGTATAGATTGTTGTGATCTGCAAATAACCATATCTGGTTGAATTCCAATACTTCTTAATTCTTTAACAGAATGTTGTGTAGGTTTTGTTTTAATTTCATCAGAAGATTTTAAAAATGGAACTAATGTTAAGTGAATAAATAAAGTTTTTTCTTTACCTATATCGTTAGCAAATTGTCTTATAGCCTCTAGAAAAGGTAGACTCTCAATATCGCCAACTGTTCCTCCAATCTCACAAATAACAAAATCTTCATTTTTAATTCCATTCTTAATAAACTCTTTAATTCTATTAGTAACATGTGGAATTACTTGAACAGTTTTACCAAGGTAATCGCCCTTCCTCTCTTTAGTTATAATATCACTATAAATTTTTCCAGTTGTAATATTATCATTTTTTGTAGATGATATATCGGTAAATCTTTCATAATGACCTAAATCTAAATCAGTTTCTGCTCCATCATCTGTTACAAAAACCTCACCATGTTGAAATGGACTCATTGTTCCTGGATCAACATTTAAATAAGGATCCATTTTTCTTACCCTTACTTTAAAGCCTTGTGATTTAAGTAGATAAGCTAGTGATGCTGATGATAAACCTTTTCCAAGTGAAGATACCACGCCGCCAGTGACAAAAATATATCGCGCCATGGAAGTATGTTATAAGCTTTTTTTTGTAAAAATAAAAGAATTAATTATTGTTATCAGGTATTTTTGGTGCGTCTTTATCTAGATTTTCGTCGACTGTATCAATCAATGATTTTTCAGGACTTAATTTTTGATTCGATAGAATAGTCAGACCTAAACTACAAATTATAAATAATGTTGCCACAATAGCAGTACTTTTAGTCAAAAAATTGCCTGCAGTTTTGGAAAACATATAACTTTCTTGTGATACACCAATTCCTAATGCACCGCCCTCTGATTTTTGAAATAAAACGAGAATTACTAAAATAATAGCAAGCACAATGTTTATCGTTAGCAAAATATTTTCCATGGGAACTAATTATACGTTTTTTTTACTATATCAATAAATTTTTTAGAGTTTTGGGAAGCTCCACCAATTAAAAAACCATCAAGGTTAGTTATTTTTTTTAAATTTCTTATATTTTCAGGATTCACAGATCCACCATATAAAATCTTTGGTAATTTACCTTTAAATTTTTTTTTAATAAATTTAACCGTTTGTTCAAGTTCATCGATTTTAGGAATTTTTCCGGTGCCGATTGACCAAACAGGCTCATAGGCAACAAATATATTTGACTTTTTTTTAATCTTTTTTAAACCAAGATTAATTTGTTTTGATAAAATCGACTTTGTTTTTTTTCTCTTTTTTTCAGCCAAAGTTTCACCAATACAAAAAATAACTTTTAATTTTGCCTTAATAGCACTTTTAACTTTAAGATTTATAAGTTTGTCTGTTTCACCTTTTTGTCTATTTTCTGAATGACCTAAAATAACATAATTGGCACCAGAACTTTTAAGCATTTTTGAATTTACAAAACCTGTATGTGGACCATAATCTTCACTTTCATGACAATTCTGTCCCCCAATGTCTATTAAGCAATTTTTAAATTTCTTTAAAAAAGAAGAAATTAAAGTGTTTGGGGGACAATAAATTAATCTTCCTTTCTTAATTTCTTTAGATTTTGAAAATCTAATAACTTTATTCAATGTATTTAATGATTTTAAGTTTCCATACATTTTCCAATTAGCTATGAAATACATAATTTTATTTGTCATAATTCTTTTTTTAATCTATAGATTTGATTTTATAGATCAATAAATTATCATATATAATGTTAAATAAGTTAAAAAATTTCTCAAAAAGTAAACTTGGAGCAGTTGTAGTATTTATTGTTGCCTTGCCTTTTGTATTTTTTGGAATGGGTAGCGTTTTTCAAAACAAAGATACAAATAATATAGCAAAGATTGACAATTATAACATTTCAACTAAAAATTTTATAAATCACATAAGTTCATTGGGTATTAGTACCGAAGTAATAAGAAATAATTTAGATCAAAATATTTTAGAAGAAATATTAAGTGACTTGCTGGCTAAAAAATTTATTGAATTAGAAATAGATTATTACAATTTATCAATTTCAGATGAGCAATTAGTTAAAATTATCAAAAAAAATAAAAATTTTTTGGATCAAAATTCTAATTTTGATAGAATTAAATATGAAAAGTTTTTACTTGAAAATAGCATTAATGCTTCAGATTTTGAAAAAAGATTAAAAAAAAGAGAATTAGACAAAAAACTTTTTTTCCTTTTGAATGGAGGTATCAAAGTTCCAGAATTTGCCGTAAAAAAATATTATAAATATGAAAATAGTAAAATTAATTTAAGATTTATTAATCTCGATAATTTTTACAAAAAAAAGAATCAATTTACTGATACAGAAATCACAAATTATATTCAAAATAATAGTGACGATTTACAACGAGATTTTATAGATTTTGAATATATCAAAATAACTCCAAAAAATTTAATTGGCACAGAAGAATATAACGAAACATTTTTCTCAGAAATAGATGATATTGAAAATAATATCTCAAATTTTTCAGATCTTAAAAGTCTTTTGAGCAGTTATGAAAATATTAACATCGAAAAAAAAACAAATTATACACTTTCAAATAATGATGATCCTTTTAGAGAGGTCTTCGACAATAGATTTGATAATGGTATTCAGATTATAGATAAAAGTGATTTTATTCTAATATTTCAGGTCAAAAATATCGAAAATAAAATTCCAGAAGTCACAGACAAAAATTTCAAAAACTTTATTTTAACAACACTTGTTGAGAAAGAAAAATTTGATTTTAACAAAAAAATCTTTGATAAAATAAATTCCAAAAAATTTACAGAAGCTGACTTTGAAAATATAAGTAGAGATAAATCCTTATTTAAAAATATTCAGTTAAATTCAGTTAAAGATAATAATTTTTTTGAAATTAACTCGGTTGAATACGTGTACTCTCTTCCAGAAAAGAGTTTCCTATTAGCCTCTGATGAAAAAGGAAAAATATACTTAGCCAGAATTAATAAGATTAAAACACGGAATATTGATAATAAAAAAGAGGATTTTGATACTTATTACAATAAGACCCATGAAAAACTAAAGAGTAATGTTTTTTCTACTTATGATTTATACTTAAATAATAAATATAATGTAAAAATTTATTCAAGCACAATTGAAAGATTAAGAAACTATTTTAAATGAAACTAAATGTTGGTCTAAACGAATTTAAAAAAATATATCACCAAAAAAAAAACCAGGTCTTATACTATAAGATTAAATCCAAAAGTTCTTTTGAAATTGAAAATTTAATTAATAACTTTTTAGAGGACAAAAATAGTTTTATTTTTGAGTCTGTAGAAAAAGGTAAAATAAAAGGGAGATACACAATTTTTGGCAAGGAACCAGACAAAATATGGGAATTCAATCAAAAGAGAGTTTTTTCAATTATATCAGGAAAGAAAAAAATAATTAAAGGTGATCCAAAAATTATATTAAGTAAAATAATAGATGATTTTAGATTTAAGATTCCATCGTCATTACCACCTATGTGTAGTATGATAGCTGGATACTTTTCTTATGATACAATCAGATATATAGAAAAAATTAAAAATACTTGTAAGAATGATCTAAAGTTACCTGATATTAGATTGATAAGGCCTACCACTCTAGTAATACATGACAATATTAAAAAGGAAATTTTTTTTGTCAAAAATATTTTTTCTGATATCAAAATTAATAGCATAGAGAAAAAGTATTTTGAAATACGGGATGAAATCAATAGTTTATTGATAAGTTCAAGAGTTTCCAAATTTCAAAAGGATACCTCAGGTAAAAAGTTTAATGTTAAATCAAACATTTCTAAAGAAAGATTTTTCCAAATTGTAAACAAAGCTAAAGAATATATAAAGAAAGGTGACATATTTCAGGTTGTCTTAAGCCAAAGATTTGAGACAAAACTTACAAAAAAACCAATTGCGATTTACAAGAAATTAAGAGTAACTAATCCTTCACCGTTTATGTTTTTCTTTAATTTTAATGACTTTCAAATTATTGGCGCAAGTCCAGAAATATTGGTTAGATTAAGGAATAATAAAATTACTGTAAGACCAATTGCTGGAACAAGACCTAGAGGAAGAAATAATAAAGAGGATAATTTATTAAAAAAAGATTTAATTAATGATAAAAAGGAATTGTCTGAACATCTTATGCTTCTCGACTTAGGAAGAAACGACGCTGGAAAAGTCTCAAAGATAAATACGATAAAAGTTACTGAAAAATTTAAAATTGAAAAATATTCACACGTTATGCATATTGTTTCTAATGTGACAGGTATCTATGATAAAAAATTCTCTAAATTTGAGGCTTTAATGGCTGGGTTTCCGGCAGGCACAGTTTCGGGAGCACCTAAAATAAGAGCAATGGAAATAATTGATGAACTTGAAAAAAATAGTAGAAAAATCTACGCAGGAGGAATTGGTTACTTCTCCGCAAATGGAGATTTCGATACTTGTATAGCTCTTAGAACAGCAATAACAAAAAATAACAAATTTTATGTTCAGGCAGGTGCTGGAATTGTTGCAGATAGCAAGCCAATAAATGAATATAATGAAACTATAAATAAAGCAAAAGCTTTAATTAAGTCTTTAGAAAAATGAAAATACTTCTTATTGATAACTACGATAGTTTTACTTATAATTTGTATCACTATTTGTCTGCCCTAGAAACTAAAGTGCAAGTTTATAGAAATGATAAAATAAATTCCTCAGAAATTATTAAGAGAAGATTTGATAGAATTGTTATTTCTCCAGGACCAGGGAATCCAAATCAATCAGGAAATTGTTTAAAAATCGTAAAAGAAGTTCATAACAAATTACCTATTCTCGGGGTTTGCCTTGGACATCAAATAATAGGTCAGGTTTTTGGATCTAAAATAATTCAAGCAAAAAAATTGATGCACGGAAAAACCAGTAGAATAATATCCAAAAAGATCGGAATTTTGAAAAATTTACCTAAAACCTTTGAAGCAACTAGATATCACAGTTTGATAATTGATAAAAAAACATTATCAAAAGACCTGGAAATCACTGCAGAAACAAAGGAAGGTTTAATAATGGGTATTAAACATAAAAAACATAATGTACATGGGGTACAATTTCACCCTGAAAGTATTAAAACAAAAATTGGAATAAAAATTTTAAGAAACTTTATCAAATTTAAAAATAGATGAAAAAATTTATAGATAAGATACGAGCAAAACAAGACCTATCATTCTCGGAAAGTAAAGCAGCTTTTAAAATATTGATGGAGGGAAAAGCTAGCGATCAAGAGATATTTGATTTTTTAACACTATTATCGGAAAAAGGTGAGTCCTCAGATGAAATAGCTGGAGGTGTCTATGTATTAAGAGAAAAATCTAAACGGGTAAATGTTGACAATTCTATTGATACATGTGGTACGGGTGGAGATGGTATGAACACTTTAAATATCTCTACTGCATCAGCTTTATTATTAGCCAGCATGGGTGTTAGAGTTGCAAAGCACGGTAATAAAGCTGTTTCATCAAAATGTGGATCTGGAGATGTATTAGAGGCGCTTGATATAAATATTAATTTAGACTCAAATGAAATTGAACAACAAATAATTAAAAACAATTTTGGTTTCATGTTTGCACCGAATTACCACAGTGCAATGAAATTTGTTGGGCCAACTAGAAAAAAAATTGGAAAAAGAACAATTTTCAATATGATTGGACCTTTAAGTAGCCCTGCATTAGTAAAAAAACAAGTTATTGGTGTGTTCGATAAAAAGCTTTTAAAGATATTTGCAAATGCTTTAAAAAGTTTAGATATTAAATTTGCATGGATTGTTAACAGTGATGATGGGTTAGATGAAATTTCACCATATGCAAAAACTAACGTGATACAATTAAAAGATAATGAGATTACTGAAATCACAATAGACCCAAAAAAATTAGAAATAAATGCTGATAAATTTGAAAATATTGTTGGGCAAGATGCTAAATTTAATGCAGATAAAATGTTGAGTATTTTTAAAGGAGAAGATAATGATTTTTCTAAGGCAGTGTGTTTGAATGCTGCTGCAGGATTAGTTGTATTCGAAAAATATAATAATTTTGAAAAAGCTTATAGCTATGCAAGAGATTTTATTAAAACTGGAGCCCCTTATAAACATCTACTAAAGATACAAAATGCCTGAAAACGTTCTTGAAAAAATAATTTTAAACAAAACTGAAAAAATAGAAAAGCTCAAAAAAACTATTACATCAGATTCCTTAAATGATTTAATTAAAGCAAATAATACTTTTGTAAATTTTAAAAAAAAAATTGAAGACAATATCATAAATAATAAATTTTCTATTATAGCTGAAATCAAAAAAGCTAGTCCATCAGCAGGTGTAATAATCAAGGATTACGATCCTGTTGAGATTGCTACTACATACAATAACAATATGGCAACATGTTTATCCGTTTTAACTGAAGAGGATTTTTTTCAAGGAAATTTAATCCATATAAGCAAAATTAAACAAAAAATAAAATTACCAGTTCTTTGTAAAGATTTTTTTATCGATAAATTTCAAGTATCTTTGGCTAAAAGTTATGGAGCGGACGCAATATTGATTATTTTAGCTGGGGTTTCTGATAAAGTAGCAAATGAATTGTATGAAGAGGCGCTTAGATTAAATATGTCAATTATTGTTGAAGTTCATACTGTGGATGAAGCTAAGCGAGCATTAAAATTCAAAAATTCATTGATTGGAATAAATAATAGAAATCTTAAAACTCTCAAAACTGAAATAAATACAACTTACGATATTCATGACGTTTTGGTCACTCATCCAGGGCCCTTAATTTCTGAGAGTGGAATAAAAACAAAAGACGAACTACTAGAAATCTCAAACAAAACTT
Source organism: uncultured Pelagibacteraceae bacterium (assembly GCA_902586395.1). Lineage (GTDB taxonomy): Bacteria > Pseudomonadota > Alphaproteobacteria > Pelagibacterales > Pelagibacteraceae > Pelagibacter. Next base: position 7,366 of record CACIHL010000020.1, read on the forward strand.
CTATTAAAACTTTTCTTATTGGTGAATCACTATTAAAAGATTTGGCCAATAATTCTATTTTTTCCGTATTATAGGATTTAAAAACCCCATGTTTGCTCTATTTTTTACTATTGTTTATTAAGAAGAACTTTTGTAGAACATTAATGTACGTAATTTGTTCTATGCTAACTAAAAAACAAAAAAATTTATTAATGTTTATCAATAAGAAGCTAAGAAGCAGTGGTGTTTCTCCCTCTTATGAAGAAATGAAAAGCTCTTTAAATCTTAAATCTAAATCAGGAATACATAGATTAATAAGTGCATTGGAAGAAAGAGGTTTTATTAAAAGATTGGCTCATAAAGCACGCGCATTAGAGGTTGTAAAATTACCTGAAACTGCTTCAGCAAATGATATTTATAATTCATTTTCGCCAAGTGTAATAAAGGGAGGACTTGATGAAACGACAGACAGTGAAAATGAAATTCCAGTTTTAGGTAAAATTGCAGCCGGTACACCAGTTGAAGCTATTCAAAATGAAGTGAGCAGAATTCCCCTTCCAGCAAATATTGAGAAAAATGGAGAATTTTTTGGCCTTAAAGTTCAAGGTGACTCCATGATAGAAGCTGGGATAAATAATGGTGATACAGTTATTGTAAAAAAAGCTGATACTGCTGAAAATGGAAAAATTGTGGTTGCTTTAATTGATGACCATGAGGCCATGCTGAAAAGAATTAGAAGAAAAGGTAAAACTATAGCGCTTGAAAGTGCAAATAGAAATTACGAAACTAAAATTTTTGGTCCTGACAGAGTAAAAGTTCAAGGTGTTCTAGTATCTTTATATAGAAACTTTTAAAAAAATAGTCTAAACATTATTAATGTCAAAAGTAGCAACAAGATTTGCTCCATCGCCTACAGGGCCGCTTCACATAGGTGGGATAAGAACCGCTTTATTCAATTGGTTATTTGCAAAAAATAAGGGTGGAAATTTTCTTCTAAGAATTGAAGATACAGATAAAGAAAGATCAAAAAAAGAATATCAAAATCAAATTATTCAATCCTTGAAATGGATTGGTATAGATTATGATAGCGATGAGTACATTCAATCAACCAAAATAAGTGGTCATGTCAAAATTGTAAAGGAACTTTTAAAAAAAGGAAATGCTTATAAATGTTACTGTTCGAATGATGAAATTGAAGAACAAAAAACAAGAGCTAAACAAAAAAAGATCCCATATATTTATGACAGAAAATGGAGAGACAAAAACGAAAGTGAGGCTCCAAAAAATATAAAACCAGTAATAAGATTTAAAAGTAAGATAGATGGCAAATCCAAACTAAAAGATTTAGTGCAAGGAGATATTGAAATAGATAATAATACAATCGAAGATTTTGTAATTTTAAGAAATGACGGGACCCCGACATATAATTTATCAGTGACTGTAGACGACCATGATATGAATGTAACACATATCATTAGAGGGGATGATCATAAAATAAATACTTTTAAGCAAATGCAAATATATCAAGCTATGAATTGGGATCTCCCAGTTTTTGCCCATATACCTTTAATTCATACAAAAGAAGGTAAAAAATTGTCAAAAAGAGACAAAGATTCTACACTAGATGATTATTCAAAAATTGGGATAATGCCGGAAGCTTTAAGAAATTATTTATTAAGATTGGGGTGGTCTTTTAAAGATAAAGAGATTTTTAATTTGGAAGAAAGTATCAAACACTTTAATTTAGAAGGTATTGGAAAATCTCCCTCTAAATTAGATTTAAACCGTATTTTATCTATGAATGAATATTATATAAAGAATATGAAAGAAGATAATTTATTTAATCAATTAAAAGAATTTTGTGAAAATTATAAAGAAAAAATACTTCCTGAAAAAGAAGATCAAATAAGAAAATCCCTTATATTTCTTAAGAATAAAGCAAAAACATTAGAAGATATTTTTAATAATTCAAAATACTTACTTTCTGACAATATTAATTTTAATAATGAAGATTTAAAATTGATAGATGGCGCATCAAAAAAAATTATAGTTGAATTTGCCAATAGAATAAAGAATATATCAAAATTTGACCGAGGAAGTTTAGAACCTTTGATAAATGAATTAATTAAGACTAATAACACAAATTTTAAAGGGGTTGGTCAACCCTTAAGAATAGCGTTGACAGGGTCGAAATATGGGCCAGGTATTTATGATATAATTGTCTCTTTAGGCAAAGAAGAAGTTCTCAAAAGATTAGGAAATAAGATACTCATTTAAGACTTTTGCGGCCTCTTCGCTAGAGGAACTTAGAGGTCTTATTTGATCAAGCGTTTTTGAACATTCTTCAACTTGATTTTGTGCAAATTTGGGATTTTTTAAGAAGTATACAGTTGATTTATAAATTTCTTTAGCATTACACTCGTTTTGTAAGAGTTCTGGAATAACTTCCCTTTTGTTTATTATATTTATAATATTAGCGAACTTAACTTTTACGAGAGACTTCATTATTAGGTAATTGACGTAATTTATCTTATAAATAATAATTGAAGGTACTTTTGCATTACAAATTTCCAAAGAAACAGTGCCTGATTTTGATACAGCAAAAATTGAATTGAGTAGTACCTCAGACTTAATATCTTTATCTACTACAATATCACAATTATCTAAATTTGATTTTTCTAATTTTTCAGTAATAAAATTAATATTTTCTAATGTTGAATGAAATATAAAAACAAAATCTTTATATTTCTCGTTCATCAACTTTATGAAATCAATTAAAATAGGTAAAAGTGTTTTTAGCTCTGACATTCTGCTTCCTGGAAATATAGAAATTATTTTCTTTCCTCTAGAAATATGGGATATATCAACTTTAGATTTATTTTTTTCTAATAAAGGATGTCCTACAAATGTGTTTGGGATATTTTCTTTCTCAAAATATTTTCTTTCAAAATCAAATAATAATAAAAAGTGATCAATAAAATTTTTGAATTTTTTTACTCTCCCCTCTCTCCAAATCCATATCTGAGGTGCAACATAATGAATAGTTTTAATATTAGCATTAATTTTTTTTACTCTTTCAGCAACGCGAAGAGTAAAATCAGGACTATCTACACTAAATAATATATCTGGTTCAAATTTAATAATTTCATCTACAGTAAAATCAATTTTTTTTTTTATTTTAAAGATATTTAATAAAACACTGGTAAAACCCATATAAGTAATTTGTTCAATATTGAAAATTGAATTTATGCCCAAACTTGCTAGATTTGATCCACCAACTGATAAAAATTTAACATCGTTATTTTCTTTTTGAATTTTTTCAATTACTGTTGATGCTAATTTATCTCCTGAAGCTTCTCCTGTTAAAATAAAGATTTTTTTCATTTTACTAGTATAAACATCTTATTTTTAATGGCAAAGTTAATGCATTTGTTTTTTTCTAGAAAAATATTTTGTTGATCTTTGAGTACTATTCCTTTGAGACCCGCCCTTTTGCAATCTTTTAAAGTATCCAAACCTACTGTAGGTAAATCAACTCTCATATCTTGTTTTTTCTTTGGATATTTAATCAGTACACCTCTTTTAATTTTTGTTTTATTCATCTTTTTAATTAAATTTTTGGTACCCTTTGAGGTTTCTTTGAAAATTGAATTATCCCTTACAATAATTGCTTGAATATGGTCAAAAGCATTAGTTTTCTTAAGAATATTTTCACCTTTCTTAATATCAATTAAGTCATCTTTTGTAGGTTTATCTTTAGTATAGTTACCTTTCTTTAATGATAGTTCTGGAGTAAAAAACGTAGATTTTATAACCTTAACTTTTTCAAAAGCTAAAATATTTATTAATTCTTTTAATATAGCGGCATCTCCTTTTTTGTAAGCCTTGATAATCCTCGGAAGATAGTAAATCCCGGTCATATCAAGTTTTAATTTTGACAAATTTGGTTTATCTATTTTACCCGCAAATATTACTTTGTTGCATTTATTCTCTCTCAATAATTTCAAAATAGATCCAAACTGACCTATGTTTACTCTGAATGTCTTCGAATCCTTCTTGAAAATATTATTCCTTGATAAATCTAAGATAAGATATTTTTTTTTAGTTTTTTTTAGTTTTTTTAAAATTAATTTTGGAAAATCAGTGTCTCCAAAGAATAAACCTATCATTTTATTTACTTAGTGGCGTACAAATTGGCCTTTTTTTATCGTGGTTAATAAAGTCTATCACCTCTTTTACATAAGTGTTTTCTTTAAGTGTCTCGCTTAATTTTGCTAAGTTTTCATGTAAAGACTTTGTTTTAAAGATTTCTTTATAAGCTTCTGAGAGTGCTAAAATTTCTTTATTTGAAACTTTTTTTCTTCTTAAACCAACGAGATTAATCCCTTCAAGATAGTTTCTATTACCGAATGATAATCCGTATGGAATTACATCTCTTGAAACTCCTGACATACCACCTATCATTGCCATTCTCCCTATTCTTGTAAATTGTTGAATACCACAATTTCCCCCAATTATTACATCATCTGAAATTTGTGTGTGTCCAGCAATAGCTGCACTGTTAGCAATAACGACATTATTACCAACTATGCAATCGTGTGCGATGTGAGCACCTATCATTATAAGATTGTTATTACCTATTTTTGTTATACCACCCCCTCCATTTGTACCTATGTTTATAGTTACATGTTCTCTTATAATGTTATTGCTTCCTATTTCTAATCTCGTTTTCTCT
>CACIHL010000021.1 GCA_902586395.1 uncultured Pelagibacteraceae bacterium
ATGTAAAGTAATTATAATAGTCATTTAAAATGATAAAAAAAATACTTATTATAATTTTATTGATACCGTTAGTTTATGGATGTCAAACAGTCCAAGACAAAACAAATAGTCTTGTCGAAAAAGAGGAAAAATACCTTGAAAAATTTATTCATAAAAAAATCGAAAAAGTTATTAAAGAATTTGGAGAACCTACTCAATATTTGCCACCAGACCCAGAAAGTGGCGGAGGAAAATTAATATATAATTCAAAAAAATTGGGAATTAAATGTGTAAGAACTTTTGAAGTTGATGAGTCAGAAAGAGTTGTAGGATTTTCATCAAAGGGATGTTTTTGACTTGTGGGGAAACCCCCCCCACAAGCAAGGTTGAGCTTATTTAATTTCAATAAGCTTTTTTTTCTTATAATCAGGTATTACTCTTTCGCAAGCGATAGTTAGCAAACCATCTTTTAACTCAGCTCCATTTACTTTAACATCATCTGCTATTGTAAATGATCTAGCGAATTGTCTTTGAGATATTCCTTTATGTAAAATCTCTCCGTCCTGATCTTTGTTTTCTGATTTATCTGTCTGTTTTGTTTTAACCGTCAGCATATTGTCTTCAAATTCCACCTCTACATCTTTTTTAGTAAAACCGGCTAAAGCAACTTCAATAGAATACTTATCTTTACCTGTTTTTCTAATATTGTAAGGCGGGTAATTTGACTGCATACTCATTCCTCCATTACCTAACATATTTTCAAACTGATCAAACATATCGTCAAAACCAATTGAAAATGGTCTTAAGGAATTGAATATTGATAGATCCTTACTTGTCATATTATCCTCCTTTGTTAGCAAGAATTATAAAGGTCCCATTAGGCAACCTTTACTTAACATATGGTAACTATTTCTATTTTTTCAAGATTCTGGAATTAAATTTTTTTTGCAATCTTACATATGAAGGCATAGTCAAAAGCTATCTCCTCAATAATTCCATCGCGACCAGATTTACCTCCATGACCAGCATTCATTTCAGTTTTTAAAAGTAAAAGATTATTGTCAGTTTTGTTGTCTCTTAACTTTGCTGTAAATTTGAGAGGTTCATCAAATAAAACCCTATTGTCACTGAGGCTAGTAGTAATTAAAATGTTTGGATAATCCATTTTTTTAATATTGTTGTATGGCGCATATGAGAAAATATAATCAAAGTGTTCCTTGTTGTCTTTTGCATTTCCAAACTCATCAAATTCTCCAATCGTCAAAGGTAAAGAATGATCAAGATTAGTTGTCAAACTATCAACAAAAGGAACAGCCATAATCATACCTAAAAATAAATCTGGTTTTTCATTTACTACTGCCCCCATCAGCAATCCACCGGCTGATCCTCCCATACCAATAATTTTTTTCTTTGAGGTGTATTTTTTATCAATTAAAAAATTTGCGCACGAAATATAGTCTTGAAAAGTATTTTTTTTGTTTAACAATTTTCCTTCTTTCCACCACTTCATACCTCTTTCCATTCCACCCCTAATATGAGCGGTTGCCCAAATAATATCCCTATTGATTAAGCTTAATCTGGTAGAGGAGAACGATGGCCACATTGAATTTCCGTAAGATCCATACCCATACAAAAGCAAGTTTGAGTTTCCATCCAGTTTTGTACTTTTTTTTCTTGTAATAGTTAGTGGAATTATTCTTCCGTCATGTCCCTCGCACTCCAGTCTTTCAACAATATAATTATTAGAATTATGACCTGATGGAATGATTTGTTCTTTGACAAGTTTTTTTTCTTTAGTTTTAAGGTTGTAAATAAAAGTTCTAGATGGAGTTTTGGGAGTAGAGTAAGAAATGTATATATCATCTGTGTTACGATCTCTCTGCATGAGAGAAACAGATGAATCGTAAACAGTTTCTTCAGTAAAGATTATTTTTTCCTCTTTATTTGTTTTAAGATTTTTAACGTAAATTTTATCAAGTGCATTCCTAAGCTCAGATCTGATTTGCCAGTTATTCAGAAATGTTAAATTTCCAATCATAGTTTCTGATTGGCTTGGAATATAAGTTTCCCATACTTTAGATTCGATATTATTTGAAATTAGAATCTTAAAATCCTCAGCGTTTTCATTTGTGTGCATGTAAAAATTTCCACCCCATGAATTTACGCTATAAATTATCCCCTTTTTTCTTTGTTGAATGATTTTAGGCTCAGGTTTTTTTTCATCTACACCAAAGTAATATTTCTCTGATGTGTTATGATCTGAGCTATTTATAAAATAATACTTTTCATCAGAACTTACTCCAATGCCCACAGTGAATGCTTTTGTTTTTTCCTCAAATATAAGTAAATCTTCATTAATAGACGAACCAATTTGATGTCTAAAAATTGATCTTGGTCTGTGATTTTCGTCCAACTTAGAATAAAATATATATTGATCGTCTAGACTAAAGTTAATTGAACCAGAGGTATTTTCAATTTTTTCAGTAACTAACTTGCCAGTTCTAATATCTCTGACATAAATTGTAAAATATTCTGAACCTTTTAAATCTAAAGAGTAGGCAAGAAATTTGTCATTATAGCTTACTTCAAGATCACCTACTCCAAAATACTCAGTCTTCAATTTACTTTTTTCTTTATCGCCATTCCAAATTTCTTCAACTTCATCAGTTCCAATTTTCTTTCGGCATTTAATTGAGTAGTTTCCCTTTTTAGTCGTTTTAGTCCAATACTCATAATTTTTATCTTTAAAAGGAAGAGACTCATCATCTAACTTTATTCTTCCTTTGATTTCATTAAACAGTGTTTTTTGAAATTCTTTAGTATCTTTTAAGTGAAACTCAGTATACTTATTTTCCTCTTCTAAATACTTTCTCACTTCAGGTAAAAGCTTTGAACTGTCTTTCAAAACTTCCAGTATGTTTTTTTGGTGGACCCAGCTATAATCGTCCGTCCAGGTGACGTTATGGCAGGATTTTGTTTCTGATTTTTTTGAAAGTTGTGGTATTTTCATAATAACTATTTACATGAATTTTTTTTTTATAACACTTGTTATTTTTGTCGTAATATATTTGATATTAAATTGGTTTGCTAAAACCTCGAGTAGAAAAATTTCAAAATTTATTAGATCATTTGTAATTATTTTATCCATTGTCCTCGCAATTGCCATGGTGGTTGCTGGGAGATACATATTTTCACTACCTTTTTTACTTATGGTGCTTCCTATATTAAAAACAAAAGCTGGATTTACTCTTTTTCAATTGTTTAGGTTCTGGGGACTATTAAATGTTTTAAAAAATTCCGGAAGATTTAATTTTAATAATTTTAATAAAAATCTTAATACTAGCGAGATTACTCTGGATGAGGCTTACAAAATTCTTAATCTTGATCCTAAAAAAAAATATTCAAAAGATCAAATTTTAAATTCTTATAAAAAAATAATGAAAAAAATTCATCCAGACATTAGCCCTGAGTTGACTAGATTAGCCTCAATTGTCAATGAAGCTAAGGACGTTGTTCTAAGAAATATTTGACAAAATTTTGTCTAGTTTTTTTTGAACCTCTGAGGGACTTATTTTATCTTTCCCCAAAGTATCATGGCTGACTGTGCTCGCTCCTTCAGGAAGTATAGGATGCATTAGAGAATTGTAACTTCCGTAAACTAAAGGTGTATCAGCCATAAGCACAATAGTTGGAATATTTAGAGCAGCAGATAAATGACTGAAACTTGAGTCATTACATATAGCAACATTACAATTTTTAATAATAGGAATTATTTTACTAATATTTAAATTATTTAATGGTATGCAAAATTCTTTTAAATCTGATTTTGTAATTTGATCCAAAATTTCAATTTCCTCTTTTGTATTCCCTGTTGCAATAAAAAATTTACATTTCCTTTTTTTTAATGTGTTTTTCATCACCTCTATAAATATTTTTGAGGGAACTCTTTTTGTTTCACCTGACCCACCTGTACCAAGAACAATATTAATTTCATCATTATTAATTGAGTAATTTTTCTTTGCTTGTGCAACAGTGTCTGGCTTAGGATTTATAGCTGGGTTCTCTTTGACATTAATTTTTAAAGTATCTCTTATAAATTTTTTAGCAGTCTCTATAATATGCTGATTCTTTTTTCTAAGAAGTTTATAACTTTTAATATCTTTTATACCACCCATTTTTGCTGCCATATAAAATCTAAGCGAAGAATTAAAAATAAAAACTTTATCAAATTTTTTATGTTTAAAATCATTTATGAGATTAAAGAACCCTTTAATACCGGCATGTCTATTTTCAACTTCACTTCTTTCAAGGTAAATAATTTCTTTAATATATTTTTCTTCATTTAAGTATTCCGAGGCTTTAGTGTTCTTTTTTACCATTAAAGAAATTTGTTCTCCGTAATAATTCGAAATTGCTTTAATGAAAGGTATAAACATAATCATATCCCCAATTCCCATTCGATTTTGAATAACGAGTATTTTCATAGATTCTTTGTATCTTTACTAAAAAAAAAATATTAGTTAAATTTAATTATGGGAGAAATAAAAGGCATTTATGCGGCGGCTGTCTCTATACTAAATAATGATTTATCATTAGATGTAAACAAAACAGTAAAACACTGCGAAAATATTATAAAGGATGGTTGTCATGGTGTTGTTTTATTTGGAAGCACTGGTCAATCACAGTTAATACCTCTAAATGAAAAAATTGAGATGATTAATTTTGTCTCAAAAAACGACAAAATTAAAGATAAGTTGATTATTGGAACTGGACTAAATTCACTAGTAGAGAATATTAATTTTTTAAAATTATCTTTAAATATTGGTCTTAATAAATTTTTGATTATGCCTCCAGCCTACTATAATTATGGAGATAAAGAGGTAATAGAATATTATACAAAATTAATTAAATCTGTTTCTGATGCGAAAATAATTCTTTATAACTTTGAAAAACTTTGTGGATATAAATTTTCTGTCGAGTGTGTTGAAAATTTAGCAGCTAGATTTCCTAAAAATATAATCGGTGTAAAAGACAGCTCATACAATCTTATGGGAAATCTTAATATCAAAAATTTTTCTATTTTACCAGGATCAGAATTGAAACTCCTAAGTGGGCTTAAAAAAGACTGTTCTGGAATAATAACAGCCACATGCAATGTTACCGCCAAACTTGCGAGAAAAGTTTTTGATGACTTTGAACAAAACAAAGAGCAAACTGTAAATGATAAACTGTGTGAGGTAAGAAAAACTTTCGATCAGTTTAATTTAATATCAGGCTTACATTCATTTCTAAGTTTAACCGATAAACAGTTTTTAAATATATTACCCACATGTTCCCTGCTTAATAAACAGGATGAGAAAATACTCATGAATAAACTTAAAGATTTAGACTTTTTAGGAAAGGATTTTAAAGCTGCATAAGATGAAACTAGTTAATTTTTTAAATGATCTATTTAAAGAAGACGGATTTAGATTAATTGATGCAAACAAAAGAGAATACTTAATTGGAAAACCTGAAAAAAAAAATCCTTTAATACTAGAACTACTAGACTCATCTATGCATTATAAACTTTTGCTACTTCCCGACTTATATTTAGGAGAAGGTTATATGGATGGTAAGATTAGAATACATAATGGCACTATTACAGAGTTCTTAGAAATGACTTTAAAAAATTTTAGAAAACACCACCCAAATAATTTTAGCAAGGTGATTAATAAAATATTAGGCACATACAGATATTTGACAAATTTTAATTTCGCAAAACAATCAAAAAAAAACGTAGCTCATCATTACGACATATCAGAAAAACTTTATGATTTATTTTTAGATAAAAAAAGACAATATTCTTGCGCATATTTTAAAAATGTCAATGACTCTTTGGATGAGGCTCAAAATAATAAGATTAATCATATAATAAAAAAATTGAATATTAAGGATAATCAAACAGTTCTTGACATTGGTTCAGGGTGGGGTGGTATGGCAATTGAAATTGCCAAAAAAACAAAAGCTAGAGTTCTTGGTATAACTTTGTCGGAAAATCAACTTAAGTATAGTAGGCAAAAAGCAAAAGAATTGAATCTTGAAAATCAAGTTGATTTTGAATTAATTGACTACAGAGAATTAAAATCTAAATTTGATAGAATTGTAAGCGTTGGCATGTTCGAACATGTCGGAAAAAAATTTTATAAAAAATATTTTAAATGCGTAAATGATCTTTTGAATGAAAATGGGACTGCATTAATTCATACTATTGGTTCTATTGATAAGCCTAGAGATCCCCAACCTTGGATTTCTAAATACATTTTTCCAGGTGGCTACACACCTAGCCTTAGCGAAATTGCAAGACCTATTGAAGACTCAAATTTAATATTAAACGATTTAGAGGTTTTAAGATTACACTACGCACATACTTTAAGAAACTGGAGAGAAAGATTTCTTAATAAAAAAGATAAAGTATTGGAAATGTTTGATGAAAGATTTTTAAGAATGTGGGAATTTTATTTAGCTGGTTGCGAAATGGCTTTTAAATGGGGAGACCAGGTTGTATTTCAATTACAATTAAGTAAGGATAAAACCACAATACCACCCACAAGAGACTATATTTATCAATAAATTACTGATAATTTTGAAGTCTCCTGATGAAAAAAAATAAAAAAAGAAGAAAAAAGATCATTAAGAAAAAAAAACCTCAGAAAAAAGCCAAAAGAAGTTTTAAGCGAGCCAAAATAAGAAAAAAGAGTAAAAAAAAAATAAAAAAGTTTACAAAAAAAAGGTCCAAAAAACAGGCGGGTTTTTTAGCAAAATTTATTTTTTTACAAGAAAGTATAAAAAGTAAACTACGTTTCAAAATTAACCTTAATCCTGAAAAAAAAATTCAGGGTTTTTTTGATTTAATTGAAAAGAAAATTATTGATACGAAGAAGTTAATTATTGAAGAAAGGCAGAAGTTTAAAATACGAGAAGTTGAGAAGGAAAGACAACAAAAAAGAGCGGAGGAAAAAGCTAAAATAGATTTATTAAAGAAACAGGTTGAGCTTAAAAAAACCGAGTTAAAAGATGAAAAACAGTTACAAATAGAGAGAGCAAGAGACCTTAAGAAATTTTTAAGACAAGAGCAGGCACTTCTAAGAGAAGAACAGGCAGAAGTTCAAAGGAAGTTTCTTGAAGAAATTAAGATAGAAAAACAAATTGAAAAATTTAGAATAAGAGAGGTAAAAGAGCTAGAGACTTTAGAGCGAATTTCTTTAAAAGAAAAAAGAGATGACTATAGCGAAATCCAGGAAAGAATAGACAAGTTAAAAGAAAAATATAGGTTAATTAGAGATCAAAAAATTCGCGAGCGATTAGAAGCTTTAGGAATAAAAACTTTAGATGAAGATGATAGAGAAACTTTATTAAAAAAGGAAAAAAATTATATTGCTGCCAGACAAGTAGTAGAAACATCTTTAGAGAGCTTTTATAGAAGTGCTTCAAGTTTAGTTTTTCAATTAAACAAAAGACATCTTACAAGGGACATGTCAATATTCAGATGTATTGATAGAAGGTTTGAAACAGGTGAGATATTTATAAAGTGGGATGAGTCTAATGATGATGAATGGCTTATACTGATTTATATTAAAGATAATTCACCAGAGGGAAAAATAATTATTGAAGATAAATGCAATCACGAAAAATATTTTTCAGATGAATATCAGTCAAATGAAATATTTAAGGCTTCGGATAAAATGGTAGACTCACTCACTCAACTTTTGTATCGTGAGCGAAGTAAGAATGTTAATCAATCACTCACGTAAACTGACACGCCTCTAGCATTTACATCAACGTCAAATTTTTTGTGAAGAGGAGGGAAAGCTCTTTGTGAGCAATCAAGTCTATCACAAGTTCTGCAGGATACACCAATTGGAATTTCTGTTTTTTTGTCACTTAAACTTAAATTTTCAGTGTAAACGAAATCTTTGGCATACTTAGCTTCGCAACCTAGACCTATTGAAAGCATACTTTTTTTTTGTCCGTATCTTCCAACACCTTTTTCAACAGTTCTTGCAATACAAACATATTTTTCTCCATTTGTCATTTTACTTACAGCAGCTTGTATTACACCAGGTCTTGAAAATGCTGAATATACATTCCATCTTGGACAAGCACCTCCATATCTTGGAATTTCTATACCAGACAAAGAAAACCTTTTTGAGATGTTTCCGGCAACATCTACCCTTAAAAAATGAAAGGGAATACCCGGCAACTTAGGATCCTGCAAACTTGTTACTCTATGCGCGACTTGTTCAAACGAGGTTGCAAAAGTATTTTGAAGTAATTCTAAGTCATATTTCAGTTTTTTACATTCAGAATGGAATAATTTGTAAGGCATTAAAATTGCTGCACCACAATAATTCAATAACGCAATTTGGGTAAGTCTTTTGGACTCCTCTGTTGGAAATTTAAATTCAGATAAATAATCATTTATTTCTTTCATTGCTCCTTCTTGAGCTATTTGAGCTGCAGCGTGTAATTTCTTAGTTTCTAGTGAATTATAATCGCTTAAGAAAAGTTCTTTTTTATTTTTATCAAAAATTTTGGAAAACGGCTTACCCTCATCAGGAATTACATCTTTTACTGTAATAGAATATTCAGTTTTTAAAAACTCACATAAAGCAACGTATCTTGTGCGATTATTTTTTTGAACTTTTTCAAAAACATTATTTGCAAATTCCTCTAATTTTGGAAAATAATTTTTCTTTTCTTGTAAAAAATCAGAAATTACCTCACCGGGGAAAGCAGTCTTTCTGCTATCAATAATCTTTCCAGATAAATTTTCTACCTTGTTAATTATTTCATGATCTTTTTGTTTAAAATTGTCTCCTAATTTTATCAGAGCTTTTGCAATTTTTGGGTTTGTATTTACAAGGTCTTTAACCTCTGGTCCCACAATATCTAAATCTTCAAATAACTTATCGTCCAGCAATTCTGATATGTCGTTAACGAGGTTTAAGTCGGATTTATTGGTTAAATCTGAAAGCTCAATTTTTAATTCTTCACAAACTTTTAGTAATAAATCTCCGTCAATTTTTCGTTTTCCACTTTCAATTAAATTGAGATAGCTTGCAGAAATTCCTAATTGCTCTGCTAATTTATTCGCTTGAAGCCCTAATTGACGTCTAAATGACTTGATTTTTGGTCCTATTTTAAGATCAACTTGACTCATATTTTCTATTTGTAAACTTTGTAAATTATTATTTACAACAAATTTCTATATTTTACAAGGGTTTTATTTTATTTAATTGATTTTGTAAATTTTGTAAATTATAAGTTATGCATGGACAACAAAAACAAAAAAAACTACTTAAAAAGCCAAGAAAATACATCAGAGAATATGCCCTCTAACAGCAGCTCAGGTATTTATTTAAGAGATGATCACTGTGATTGGGGTTCTAGCGGGATGAACGAGTTCACTCAAGAATTTGGTGAAAATAACTAATTTCGCTTAAATCTGACAACATCAACAAAGGGCAATATAATGGGTGCTGAAAAAAAGGTTTCTTACGACTTAAAAAGATTTGCGGGTATCAAAAGAGATTACAATCAAGAAGACGTTGAAAGATTAAGAGGTTCAATAAAAATTGAATATTCAATATGTAAACAACAATCTACAAAATTGTGGAATTTATTAAATTCTGAGCCTTACGTTAATACACTCGGCTCTTTATCAGGTAATCACGCAGTCCAACACGCAAAAGCAGGTTTAAAGGCAATTTACTTAAGTGGATGGCAAGTTGCAGCTGACGCTAATAGTGCTGGCGAAATGTATCCAGATCAATCTCTTTATCCATATGACAGTGCTCCAAAACTAGTTGAGGCAATGAATAATGCTTTGTTAAGAGCTGACCAAATTCAGCATATGGAAATTAAAGATGGTGATCAAAAGATAGAAAAAAGAATAGATTACATGCTTCCAATAATAGCTGATGGAGAAGCTGGATTCGGGGGACCATTAAATGTTTTTGAATTGACTAAGAAATTTATAAAGGCTGGAGCAGCCGGGGTTCACTTTGAAGATCAATTAGCAAGTGAAAAAAAATGTGGCCATATGGGTGGTAAAGTTTTAATACCAACAAGCCAAGCAGTAAAAAATTTGAAAGCAGCAAGGTTAGCAGCCGATATAGCTGATGTACCTTTAATAATTCTCGCAAGAACAGATGCAAATGCAGCTAAACTTATTACAAACGACCACGATGAAAATGATAGACCTTTCTTGACAGGCGAAAGATCTCCAGAGGGATTTTATTACGTTAAATCAGGAATTGATCAAGCAATTTCGAGAGGTCTTGCGTATGCGCCATATTCAGATCTTATATGGTGCGAAACCGCTACGCCAAATTTAGAAGAAGCAAAAAAATTTGCAGACGCTATTCATAAAAAATATCCTGGAAAATTATTAGCTTATAATTGTTCACCATCATTCAACTGGAAGAAACACCTTTCTGATAATGAAATTGCAACTTTTCAGAAAAAAATAAGTGAAATGGGTTATAAATTTCAATTTATTACTTTAGCAGGTTTCCATACCCAAAATATTGCGATATTTGAGCTAGCGGAAAAATACAAAGCTGAGGGAATGACAGCTTATTCAAAAATCCAAGAACGTGAATTTGCAAGAGAAAAGGATGGATACACTAGCGTTAAACATCAAAGAGAAGTAGGGACATCATACTTCGATGCAATTTCAAATACATTAAGTTCTGGAAAAAGCTCAACAACAGCAATGGAAGGATCAACTGAGTCTGAACAGTTTTAGATGATTACAAGTGGATTAATTTTAATCGGTTTATATTTTTTGCTAATGTACGCTTTTGAATGTATTAAATATTTTAATAAAATAGACGAAAGATTTGGAAATTCTTTATGGAGATGGTCTTATGATTATCCCGTAAAAGGAAAACAAGATATTTCAAATATAGATGATCCAGAATTCGTCGCGTTAAGAAGAAGAAGAAATACCGCTGTAACTTGCATGTATTGGATTTTCTTTTTAGGTTTTTTTGTACTAATGAATTTTATTAGCCAAGTATTATTAAAAATTTTTGTTTAGTAAAATTTTTCTACATTTGTAACAATATAT
>CACIHL010000022.1 GCA_902586395.1 uncultured Pelagibacteraceae bacterium
TATTATATAAAAGGCTGATATAACAAAAATTTGACTTAAAAAATAATAAGCAATGTCATTACTTCCAAAAAAAAAATAAAAAAATTCAACAAAGAACGCACTCACTGGAGGATGCTTGTTATATCCCCAATCTAAATTACTGCCCCAGGCTAGTGCTTCTATAGTATCTAATGGTAAATTATTATTTGTTATAGAAGGAATCAAAGTCCAAACAAATAAGTGTGCGATTAAAAAAATATAGAATAAATTACTTATATTCTTTTTTTTAAACATATATCTATATATTTATACAATTAATGGTTTCTTGACACCATTTAATTGCTGAATATACTCCGATCGCTTTAGAAATTAAAATGGTTAAAATTTCAAAAAACTACGTTCCAAAAGAATCAGAAAAATATATGTGTGAAAAACATAAGCTGTTTTTCAAAAACAAACTATCAGAGTGGAAAAAAGATCTTATAAGATCAAACAACGAAGCTCTGTATAACAGCTCAATGGATGACAATAGCACATCAGCAGACATCGTAGATCAGGCAAGTTCATATACAGACAAAAATGTTGAGATGAGAGCTATAAATAGACAGATAAAACTTATATCTAAAATCGATGCTGCTTTGAGAAGAATCAAAGATGGAACATATGGCTTTTGTGAAGATACAGGTGAACCAATTGGAATTAAGAGATTAATTGCTCGTCCTGTTGCAACTTTAAGTATTTCTGCCCAAGAAAAACATGAAAAAGAGGAAAAAGTTTACGCGAATGACGTTTAAGGAAAAGATATTTTTTCTCCTTTATTCATAAAATCATAACCTTTGATAACAGCTGCTCTTCCTGCAATATCATTATACCATCTCGTCAAGTTTATATAGCTCTTTAAACCAATATCATGCCAGTCATGTCTAGCAATCCACGGCCATGTAGCTATATCTGCGATTGAATATTCTTCGCCTGCTAAAAATTTTGATTGTGATAATCTTAGATCCAAATCGTTATAGATTGCCTTTGAAATTTTAAAATATCTATCTTCCCCAAATTTACTTTTTCCTGGATTATAATGGTGAAATTGGTGATGCTGACCTAGCATTGGTCCAACGTAACCCATCTGGGCCATTAACCATTGATTGATTTGGTCTCTATTTTTTTCATCATAAAACTTACCACTTTTATTACCTAGGTAGATTAAGATTGCACCGGACTCAAAAATTGTTTTACCATTTTCATGATCTTTTATGACAGGGATTTTATTAAATGGGCTTATCTTTTTAAATTCAGGGTTAAATTGCTCATTTTTAAACAAATTAACCTTCGTAACTTTGTACTCATATTGAATTTCCTCAAGCATAATTGAGATCTTTTTCCCATTAGGCGTATCCGCTGTAAAAAGCTCAATCACTTTTAACGCCGAGTCTACTTTTTATAGCTTTTGAGGATGTTGTAAATTCAAAACGATATTTCTCATTTGGCCTAGCTAATTTGAAACATGCTCTTGCTGCCAAAGCCCCCTCGTGGAATCCAGAAAGTATTAACTTAAGTTTTCCAGGATAGTTGCAAATATCACCAACTGCATAAATCCCTTTTTGATTTGTTTCAAATTTCTCAGTATCGACTTCAACTGTTTTTTTATCAATATTTAGCCCCCAATTTGCAATTGGCCCTAGCTGCATAATAAGCCCAAAAAAACCTAAAACATAATCAGTTTTTAAGTTTTTAATTTCCTTATCTTCATTCTCAATATCTATACTTTCAATGTTACTTGAACCATTAAGTTTTTTTAATTGAAACTTAGTAAAAAGGTTTATTTTGTTAGATTTTACTAACTCATGAACTTTATCTACAGTTGCCTGAGCTCCTCTAAATTCGTCTCTTCTATGTATAAGATTAATATTACAATTATTTGATAATTCAACAGCCCAATCCAAGGCGCTATCTCCACCGCCAAATATAGAAACAGTTTTGCCTTTGAAAATATTTTTATCCTTTATTGAGTAAAAGATTGATTTATTTTCAAATTTATCTTGGCCCTCAACTGAAAATTTTCTTGGTTCAAATGATCCAACTCCACCTGCAATTATGACATTTGGAGTAGTAAACGAAGTTCCTTTGTTAGTCTTTACAATCCACATATCACTACTTTTTTTTACTTCGTCAACTCTTTCAGATAAATGAAATTTTATATCAAATGGTTTAAGTTGGTTAATTAAATTATTTGTTAATTCTTCCCCTGTACACTCTGGAACTGCTGGAATATCATAGATAGGTTTATCGGGGTAAAGCTCGATACATTGCCCACCTATTTTATCTAAATTGTCAACAACCTCACAATCTAATCCAATTAATTTTAATTGGTGTGCAGTAAAAAGACCTGTTGGACCGGCTCCTATAATTAATGCATCTGTTTTTATCATTAAGATTGCTTCTCGGGCATATTTACTACTAATCCATCTAAATTTTCTGAAACAAGAATTTGACAACTTAAACGACTATTTTTTTTTGGTTCAAAAGCTTGGTCTATCATATCGTCTTCACCTTCGCTTTTTTCATTTATTTTATCAAACCATTCTTCTTTAACGTAAACATGGCAAGTGGCGCATGCCATACCGCCACCGCAATCTGCGTCTATACCTGGGATGTTATTTTGCACAGCACCTTCCATAACAGTTAATCCATTTTCCACATCTACAGTATGACTTGTTCCGCTATGTTCAATGTAAGTTATTTTCGTCATATATTTTATATAAGCACAAAAAAAAATAGGGCAAGTGGTTAAACTCGCCCTATTTTAAATTAAGATAATTTTTATTATCTAGCTCTCGCTGGTGTACTTGAAACCGCAGCTGCCCAAATAACTAGACCGAATGCGATCTTGTTAATAAAGTCAGCAAGGTTGTAAATGATGTTCAATGAAGCTGCATCAATTCCACCTGTTAGGTAACCAAAAATGTAACCTAATGGGTAAATTGCCCAACCGATTGTTACGATCATTCTCATTGCACCGAAAGCTGTAACAAGTGCTTTGTTACCACTTTTAGATGCTGCTTTTCCAGCTTCACCTGAGAATACTTCATATAAGATGTAGATCCATCCAGCCATACCGATTACGAAACCAAGTGTAGCGTTGATGTAACCTGCTTCTCCTAAGTATCCACCTACTAGCATTACTACTGATCCGATTAGTAATCTCCAGAAAATTCCTGAAGGTACTTTTCTTATCGCTGCTAATATTAGATAAAACTCAATCATTTGTAACGGTACTGTAATTAACCAGTCAATGTATCTGTACACTGTCGGTGAGTCACCTGTAATGATCCATACTTCTCTCATGTACATGTAGTGAACAAATGCAACACCTGTTACTAGACCTGCAACTGTTATAGATGTTTTCCAACCACCAGCTACTGAACCTCTTTCCATGAAGAAAAAGACAGTTGCTGCAGCCATACCCATAGAAATTAACCAAAATGATATTCCTACAAGGTCATCCGTAGCTAACAGAACAGTGTCTGCTGCGTTTGCCGCACCAGCAAAGCCCACTAGAGCTAATGCTGCTAATGCAAACAATTTTAGTTTATTCATAAAAAACTCCCTCTTTAGTTAGTTTTTTGTTAGTTTAAATTTAAACTACGACCTAAACTCAATTTAGATCAAAGTTGGGTCCTATTACCAAATATATAGAGTTATTAGAAGAGTTATTTAGGACTAATTTAGGTTGATTTTACTGACTTTTTGAAATTAAATGCAACTAACACGTAGAAAAAGCCTTAAATAACAGGATTTTGAGTCATTTATTATGAGCAAAAAATTTGAGCAAATTTACAATAAATCTATAACTAAACCCGAGGAATTTTGGAGGGAAATATCAGGTGATATTTTCTGGTTTAAAAAACCAACAAAGATTTTGAACAAAACCAACCCCCCATTTTACAAATGGTTCGAGGACGGAACCACAAACACTTGTTATAATGCTTTAGATTTCCATATTGATAACGGTTTAGGAGAAAAAACTGCCCTAATTTATGATAGTCCAATTACTGGCAACAAAGCAAAGTTTACTTACAATGAACTAAGATCAAAAGTTTCAAAATTTGCAGGGGCTTTAAAAAATCAAGGACTTCAAAAAGGTGATAGAGCTATAATTTATATGCCCATGGTTCCAGAAGCAGTTGTAGCTATGCTGGCATGCGGTAGAATTGGTGTCATTCACTCAGTTGTGTTCGGGGGTTTTGCATCTAACGAGTTAGCAAGTCGTATAGATGATAGTAAAGCTAAAATATTAATTACATCTTCGTGTGGTTTTGAACCAGGTAGAACTGTAGAATACAGACCACTTATTGATGGTGCTATAAAACTTGCGAAGCATAAGGTTGATAAAATTATTTTTTACCAAAGAAAAGGTCACGAGGTTAAGCTAAACCCGCCTTATGAAATAAGTTGGGATGAAGCTCTATCAAATGCTAAAGAAATTGACTGTATTGAAATGAATTCTAATGAATATGCATATATTCTTTATACTTCAGGCACTACTGGAGTACCAAAAGGAATTGTGAGAGATATTGGCGGACATATTGTTGCACTTAAATGGACAATGAAAAATATTTATAATATTGATCAGGGGGATGTTTGGTGGTCAGCGAGTGATATAGGTTGGATAGTTGGACACTCCTACATAGTTTATGCACCATTATTTAAAGGATGCACAACTGTGTTGTTTGAAGGAAAACCTGTCGGCACACCAGACGCTGGGGCTTTTTGGAAAATAATATCTGAGTATAATGTTAAATCTTTGTTCACGGCTCCTACAGCTTTTAGAGCGATCAAAAAGGAGGATCCCGAAGGCAAATTTTTTTCTAAGTATAATCTATCAAAATTTGAAAGTCTTTTTCTTGCAGGTGAAAGAGCGGACCCTGATACAATCAAATGGGCAGAAAATTTGTTAAAAGTTCCAGTTATAGATCATTGGTGGCAAACTGAAACTAGCTGGGCAATAAGTTCAAATTGTACAGGTATTGAAATGATGAAAACAAAATATGGTTCTGCATGTAAAGCTGTTCCCGGATACGATGTAAAAGTAATTAAATCTGATCAAACAGTAGCTAAACCAAATGAAATGGGAGATATTGTTGTAAAGTTACCTTTACCTCCAGGAACTTTTCCAACACTTTGGAATGCAGACAAAAGATATAAAGATAATTATATGTCCAACTATACTGGTTATTATCAAACCTATGATGCTGGGCATATTGACGAAGATGGATACATTTGGATCATGTCCAGAACTGACGATATCATTAATGTTGCAGGTCACAGATTATCTACAGGAGCTATTGAGGAAGTTTTATCAGAACATCAATCAGTAGCCGAATGTGCTGTTTTGGGAATTTCTGATAAACTAAAAGGGCAACTGCCAATTGGTTTAGTTGTGTTGAAATCAGGGGTAGAGAAAGACAACGAAACTATTTCAAAAGAGTGTATTAAAATGGTTAGAGATAAGATCGGACCTGTCGCAGCTTTTAAAGTTGCAATAGTTATTAAAAGACTTCCAAAAACAAGATCAGGTAAAATTTTAAGAGGAACGATTAGAAAAATTGCTGATAATGTTGAATATAAATTACCTCCAACTATAGACGATCCTGCAATTTTAGATGAAATAAAAGAAGATCTGATAAAGAATAATATCTTAAAGAGTGTATAAAATAAGCAATTCATGAAAATTAACCTACTCATAACAGGTGGTTTAGGATACATAGGATCTTTTACTGCTAAGAACATTTTTACAAGGAATAAAAAGAAAACTTATATTGTAGATAATTTATCAAGAGGAAATACATTTGCGAAAAAATACTCAAACAGTAAAATATTAAATATTTCAGAAAAAAAAACTCAAGATTTTATAAAAAATAAAAAGATCAATACTATTTTACATCTAGCAGCACTTACTTGCGTGAGAGAAAGTATTTATAATAAAGACAAATATTACAAGAGTTTTAAATCTCAAATAAAATTTATCAAATTACTCAAAAAGACTGATGTAAGATATTTTATTTTTTCGAGTTCTTTGTCTGTATTTGAAGGAGGTAAAATAAAGAAAAATTTATCTCCATATTCTAATTATAAATTAAAAGTGGAAAAATATCTTAAGAAAATTTCGTCAAAAAATTTTAAAGTAATAGTAATAAGATATCCAAATATAATAGGATCTGATCCATCCGGAAAGTTAGGTGAAAAAAATAATTTTATAAGTCGAATTGTACCCTTTTTTTATAAGAATATCTTAGCAAAGAAAAAAAGTTTATTATTTTACGATTTTAAAAAAAGAAAATTTCCTCAAAGAAGTTATATGCATGTAAATGATATTTCTAAAATCAATATAGATGTCATTAATAATTTTAAAAGATTTAATAAAAACTTTTATATATTTAATGTATCAAATAAAAAACAATATTCTAATTTCCAAGTTTTAAAAGAACTTTCAAAATTAATGAGTGTAAATCCAAAGTATGAGATAAAGCAGATAAGCAAAAAAGAGAGTATTACACAAATCTATAAATCAGAAGACGATATATCAAAATATATAGATTATAAACCTAAGTATTTAAATCTTAAAAAAATTTTAAAAACTAATTTAAAGTGGTTTAAAAAAATATATTAATTTGCATTTAAAAGATGGTTGAAACAATTTGTTTTATATTTCATAAATGCTGTAGGACTGTTTTATAATATTTGTTAAGATTAAGTTCGTAGTTAAATCGATCCAAATTTTTATATCCTGTCTCAATTTTTTTATACATAATCTTTTTATTTCTCAAGATCTTTAATATTAATTTTGAAAGAGTTTGATAATCTTTAACTTTAAATAAATATCCTGCTTTTCCGTTTAAAAGAATCTCTCTAGGACCTGTTGGACAATTTGATGATATAATAAATTTCTTCAAAACTTGAGCTTCTAGCAACACATTTGGCAATCCTTCATATAATGAAGTTAAAATAAAAATATCAGACGATTTAATCAAATTATAAGGATTTGTTTGGTACGGAACTATTTTAACTTTTTTCTGCAAATCATTTTCATTTATATAATTAAGGAGTAAATTTCTCTGTTTTCCGTATCCCACAATAAGTAAATTAAAGTTAATTTTACCTTTTAAAAGATTAATCGCTTTTAATAGAGTGATTTGATCTTTTTGATCAGTAAACCTCCCTACATTGATAAAATTTATTTTTTTTTTAGAAAATTTTATTTTAGATTTAATTTTAGACTTTGTAATAATTTCTTTTTTATTGAGAGGATTATAAATGCAAAGAGTCCTTAAATTAAATCTGTTTTTAAATTTTCTCTTAAAATCTAAACTATTTACAATTATTTCATCGGCAAACTTAAAAATGTATTTAAAGCAATAAAATTTTAAAATGTTTTGGGACCATCCTTCTGGAGCAGAATTTGATCTAACAATAATTTTAACTCCAAATAATTTGCATAGTAGGGTGCAATAGATATTTCCTTGAAAGCAAAAAACTGTCAAATTTCTGTCTTTAAAAATTTCAATTAATAGCAAAAACAAACTGACAATAAACTTCTTTCTCCTACCCAAGGAGTCCCAAAAGTTTAATTTGGGAGATATAAATTTGATTTTTTTATTAAATTTTTTTTTAAAATTTTTAGAAATTGTAATTAATGAAACATCATTAATTTTTTTTGTAAGAAAATCAGATATTATAAATAAGTTTTTTTCAACACCTCCGCCTTCAATTGAGGGCATAAATATTATTAGTCTTTTTTGACTCATTGTTCTATATATTGTGAATTATATAAACCTAATTTAATGAAAATACAAAATACATTAATCTCCATTCTAATCATTAATTTCAACAACGCAAAACTTATTACAAGAGCTATCAATTCTTGTCTAGATCAGTCTTATAAAAATTTCGAGGTTTTAATATTTGATGACAAATCAATTGATAATTCTAGGGAGATTATTAACAAATTTAAAAACAACAAAAAAATTAGAATCTTTTTTAATAAAAAAAAGAAAAAGAAATTTGCTGCATTAAATGCAATGAATGGATACATAAGTATTTTTAAAAAATCAAAAGGGAGTATAATATGTTTGCTTGACAGTGACGACTTTTTCCACAGAAGTAAGATAAAAAAAATTTTAAACGTCTTCCAAAAAAAAAGAGGAATTAACTTTGTTCAAAATTTGCCTTATATTAAAGGAAAAAAAAAATCTAAGAAGGCAAATAAAAATAATCCTATGAGTTTTTGGCCTTATTTAGCTCCAGAGAGCTGTATATCTTTTAGAAAAAAATTTATGATAGATTTCTTAAGAGTAAACAAAAAGTATTTAAATAAATTTGAAAATGTTTGGATGGGCTTTAGAATGGGTGTGTATTCTTTTTTTAATCAAGAGTCATTTTTTACATTAAGTGAAAACTTAACTTTTTATGAAGGTTTAGGAGAGTCAAAAAAATATCAATTTTTGGGAAAAAATTGGTTTAAAAGAAGAAACGACTCATTTGATTATTTGAAAAAAATTTTAAAAGGGAGTATGTCTTTAAATTACAATTTGGATTACTTGGTAACAAAATTTTTGAACAGTTTTTATAAATAATGAAAATAATTAATTTTAATAAACCATTTGTAACATTAGAAGACAGAAAATATATAGATCATGTATTTAAGAATAATAAATATGCAGATGGATATTTTCAAAGACAATGTGAAAATTTTATAAGAGAAAAAATTAAATCTAAATTTGTCGCATTAACTCAAAGCTGTACAAGCGCACTAGAAATTGCAATGATTTTGATAAATCTCAAAAAAGATGATGAGGTAATTATGCCTTCATACACTTTTACATCAACCGCTAACGCTGTTTTGTTGAGAGGTGCAAAACCTGTATTCGCAGATGTAAATTTAGAAGATGCAAATTTAGATTTTAAATCTGTTAAAAAAAAAATTAATAAAAAGACCAAAGCTATAATAGTAGTACATTATGGAGGTAATTCCTGTAATATGGACAAGTTTTTAGACATAAAAAGAAAGAATAACATATATTTAATAGAGGATTGTGCTCATTCATTTGGAGGTAAATTTAAAAAAAAATATTTAGGTACAATAGGTGACTTCGGTACATTTAGTTTTCATGAAACAAAAAATCTAGTTGGTGGACAATGTGGAGCATTATCTATAAATAATTTAAAATTTAGAAGAAGAGCCAAAATAATTTTGGATAAAGGAACTGATAGATCCTTAATATCAAACAAAAAGAAATATTATTCCTGGAAAGATATAGGGTCTGAGTATAGATCAGCAGAATTACCAGCAGCACTTGTTTTTTCTCAGCTTAAAAAATTGGATAAAATTCAAAATTTGAGAAAAAAGATATGGAATTTTTATTTTCAAGGACTAAAAAAAATAAATTCAAAAAACTTCAAAATTCTCACATTTGATAAAAAAAATAGAAGTACCTATCATATTTTCGCATTACTTTTTAAAAATCTGAAGATTAGAGATAAATTTATTCTATATATGAAAAAAAAAAAAATTTTTTGTTATTTCCATTATTTTCCATTACATAAATCCTCTTTTGGTAAGAAATTTAAAAAAACTGGAATGTTAAATACAGAGAAAATATATAATGGTCTTGTAAGATTGCCTTTTTATCCAACTATGAAAGGCTCAGATATAAAAAGAGTTATCAGCAAAGTTGTTGAATTTAACAATATCAACTAGGTTTATAAAAACGTTTTTCAAAATAATTGTACAATAAATGAGATAAAATTATTGTTAATGTGTAAGACGTTACTACCATAATATTTGCCTCTGATATGCTCAAGTCAAGTTTAGTAATTCCATTATCATCCACAATTGTTTCTAGTTTTATTACAAACCTTAAAAACTGCGTTAAACTCCAAAAAACAAATAAATGACACATATATATTGAATAACTTATGCTACCCAAATAAACAAAAAATTTGTTACATATTATTTTACCTAAAATATTTTCATTTTTTAAAT
>CACIHL010000023.1 GCA_902586395.1 uncultured Pelagibacteraceae bacterium
CATTAGTTGGGGTATCGAAAAAACCACAGAAAACCGAGAAAAAAGAGCCAAAAAAATAAGATATGGGAACTTGTAGATTAAGAAAAAGCACATATATGAGTTTCAAATATAAAAAATTATGACCAAAGTAATAGGAATAGATTTAGGAACTACAAATTCATGTGTCTCCATAATGGAAGGTACACAGGCAAAGGTTTTAGAAAATGCAGAAGGAGCAAGAACTACTCCTTCGGTAGTAGCTTTTACTGAGAATGATGAGAAGCTTATTGGACAACCAGCAAAAAGACAGGCTGTTACAAACCCTGAAAACACAATTTTTGCTGTTAAAAGATTGATTGGAAGAAACTTTTCTGACCCATCAGTTAAAAAAGATATTGAAACATCTCCTTTTAAGATAATTAACTCAGAAAAAGGTGACGCTTGGATAGAAGCTAAAGGAAAAAAATATTCGCCATCTCAAATATCAGCGTTTGTTTTACAAAAAATGAAAGAAACCGCTGAAAAATATTTAGGCCAAGAAGTTACTAAAGCAGTAATTACTGTGCCAGCGTATTTTAATGATGCTCAAAGACAAGCTACTAAAGATGCTGGAAAGATTGCAGGTTTAGAAGTTTTAAGAATTATTAATGAACCAACTGCTGCATCGTTAGCATATGGTCTAGATAAAAAAGCAAACAAAAAGATTGCAGTTTACGACCTTGGTGGTGGAACATTTGATGTATCGATTTTAGAATTAGGTGATGGAGTATTTGAAGTTAAATCAACAAATGGTGATACATTTTTAGGTGGTGAGGATTTTGATAATACTATTGTAGAATACTTGCTTTCTGAATTTAAAAAAGATAATGGAATTGATTTAAAATCTGACAAACTTGCATTACAAAGATTAAAAGAGGCAGCAGAAAAAGCTAAAATAGAATTGTCTTCTGCGGCACAAACTGAAATAAATCTTCCCTTTATTACAGCTGACAAAACTGGTCCAAAACACATAAACTTAAAAATGACAAGAGCTAAGCTTGAGGCTTTAGTTGAAGATTTAATTAAAAGAACAATGCCACCATGCCAAACTGCTCTTAAAGATGCTGGTTTATCAGCGGGTGAAATCGATGAAATAGTTCTTGTTGGAGGTATGACAAGAATGCCGAAAATAATTGAAGAAGTTAAAAACTTCTTTGGCAAAGAACCCAATAAATCTGTTAACCCTGATGAAGTAGTTGCTATGGGTGCTGCAATTCAAGCAGGTGTACTTCAAGGTGATGTAAAAGATGTATTATTATTAGATGTAACACCTCTTTCTTTAGGTATTGAAACTTTAGGTGGTGTGTCCACTAAATTGATTGATAAAAACACAACAATACCAACTAAAAAAAGCCAAGTGTTTTCTACAGCTGAGGATAATCAGCCTGCAGTATCCATTAGAGTTCTTCAAGGTGAAAGAGAAATGGCTGCAGATAATAAAATTTTAGGGAATTTTGAACTAGTCGGAATTGCTCCGGCTCCAAGGGGAGTTCCACAAATTGAAGTAACTTTTGATATTGATGCTAATGGAATAGTAAATGTTTCAGCAAAAGATAAAGGAACCGGTAAAGAACAAAAAATTCAAATTCAAGCTTCTGGGGGCTTGAGCGAAGACGAGATAAGCAAAATGGTAAAGGATGCTGAAGCTAATAAAGAAGAAGATAAGAAAAAAAGAGAAGCCGTTGATGCAAGAAATCAAGCGGATACTCTTGTACACTCAACAGAGAAAAATTTAAAGGAACATGGCTCTAAGGTTTCTGAAGCTGATAAAAAAGCTATTGAAACCGCAGCTGCAGATTTAAGGAATGCTCTGAAAGGAACCGATGTTGAAGCAATTAAAAAGAAAACTCAAGATTTAGTACAAGCTTCTATGAAACTTGGTGAAGCTATTTACAAATCTCAACAAAGTGCAAAACCAGCTGAAAATGCTAAAGACCAAAAACAAGAAGGAAAAAAAGACGACAACGTTGTTGATGCAGACTTTGAAGAAGTAAAAGACGAGAATAAAGAAAAAAGCGCCTAAGATAGCAACTATTTGTCTTATTTATTATGACAAAAAGAGATTATTACGACGTCTTGGGTATAAATAAATCAGCCTCACCTGAACAAATCAAATCAGCTTACAGGAAACTTGCAGTAAAATATCATCCAGACAAAAACAAAGGTGATAAAGCTTCGGAGGAAAAATTTAAAGAAGCTTCAGAAGCTTATCATGTATTATCTAACACTGAGAGAAAACAAAACTACGATAATTTCGGACACGCTGCTTTTGAAAATGGTGGTGGAGGAAGAGGAGGATTTGGAAACTTCGATTTCTCTAGCCACTTTTCAGATATTTTTGAGGATTTTTTTGGTGAAGGTTTTGGAGGTGGTAGAAGGACAAGAAAATCAAACAATAGAGGCTCAGATTTAAGATATGACTTATCTATTTCTTTAAATGAAGCGTATTCCGGTAAAAAACAAGATATTAAGTTTTCAACTTCTGAAAAATGTGAAGTCTGTAAAGGGACAGGTTCTAAACCAGGTCATAGACCAAGCTCATGCTCAATGTGTGGTGGACATGGACAAGTAAGATCTAGTCAAGGATTTTTTACAGTACAACAAACTTGTCCTCAATGTGGAGGATCAGGAGAAATGATAACTCATCCATGCACTAGTTGTGGTGGTCAAGGAAAGAAACAAGCGTCAAAAAGATTATCTGTTACAATTCCAAAAGGTGTTGATGATGGCACAAGAATTAGATTAGCAGGAAAAGGTGAGGCTGGTTCAAGAGGCGCAGGAAGTGGAGATCTTTATCTATTCATTAACGTTTATTCTCATGATCTATTTAAAAGATCTGATGAAAACCTGTACTTTGAATGTCCTATATCAATTGCAGACGCAGCTTTGGGTTCAACTATAGAAATTCCGACTATCGATGGGGGAAAAGCAAAAATAAAAATACCAGCTGGGACACAAAGTGGAAAACAACTTAGACTTAAAGGTAAAGGAATGCCATACATAAGAGGGAGTGGATATGGTGATCTTTATGTTCAACTAAATACTGAAGTACCAATCTCTTTAAATAAAGAACAGAAAGAGTTGCTAGAAAAATTCAGACAAATTGAGAATGAAAAGTCAAACCCAAGTATTAAAAAATTCTTTGAAAAAGCTAAAAATTTTTGGAAAAACTAAATAATGGGTCTTGAACAAATAGTACCAGCTATAGCATTAATCGCAGTTTTAATTTTAGTATTACCAAATTTTTTAAGAAGTAATTCTGAAAAAAAACAACTTTTTAAAAACTTGTCTATTTGGGGTATTATTGTTTTAGTTGTTGTGATACTTTCATATTTAATTTTTGCATGAATAAAATTAAATTAGCTGTAACTGGTTGCCTTGGCCGAATGGGTCAACAAATTATCAAATCTTCAAAATTAGATAAAAAGTTTAAGCTTGTTACTCTTACTGAAAATAGAAAAATTAATAGAAAAATTTCTGGGATCAAACCTGAATTAAATGACGAAAATGCTTTTAAAAAAGCAAATATCATTATAGATTTCACGATACCAAAATGTACTTTCCAGGTTTTAAAAATAGCATCAAAACTTAAAAAAAAAGTAGTGATCGGTACTACTGGATTTACTAAAAAAGAAGAAGAATTAATAAAAAAATACTCAAGAAAAATTCCAATTTTAAAGGCAGGAAATATGAGCCTTGGGATTAATCTTTTAATGTATCTTACTGAGATCGCTTCAAGTTCATTGGGAAATAGTTTCCTAAGCAAAGTTTATGAAGTTCACCATAAACACAAAAAAGATCATCCATCAGGTACTGCCTTAATGCTGGGTAAAGGTATAGCAGTTGGTAAAAAGAAAGATTTTTATAAAATGATTGGCAATAAATATTTCAACAAGAAAACATTTCCTTATGGGAAAAAAATTAACTTTAATTCAATAAGAAAAGGTGAGACTGTTGGAGAACACGAAGTCAAATTTTCGAGTGGTAAAGAAATTATAACTTTAAATCACGAGGCATTTGACAGGGCTTTATATTCTGAAGGAGCTCTTACAGCTGCTAAATGGCTTATGTCTAAAAAGCCAGGACTTTACTCAATGAGAAATGTTTTAAATTTTAAATGAGGCTCAAAGAGGCTGAAAAGAAAAAAAGAGCTAAAATAGTTCTTAAAATTTTAAATAAAACATATCCAAAAATTTCTGTACCATTACATAGTAGAAATGTATTTACGCTTTTGATTTCAGTTTTGCTTTCTGCACAATGCACAGATGTTAATGTGAATAATGTTACAAAGGATATTTACCCAAAATATCACAAACCAAAACACTTTGTAAAACTTGGTAGGAAAAAAATAGAAAAATTAATTAAAAGAATAGGTATTTTTAGAATTAAAGCAAAAAGTATTTTTAATTTATCAAAAATATTAATGGAAAAATACGGTGGTCAAGTCCCCAAAACTTTTGAGCAGTTGGAGGAGCTTCCGGGTGTCGGGCATAAAACAGCTAGCGTAGTAATGTCTCAAGGTTT
Organism: uncultured Pelagibacteraceae bacterium; assembly: GCA_902586395.1. Taxonomy (GTDB): domain Bacteria; phylum Pseudomonadota; class Alphaproteobacteria; order Pelagibacterales; family Pelagibacteraceae; genus Pelagibacter. The sequence continues at coordinate 4,543 of CACIHL010000023.1, forward strand.
TGGTCATCCAGCATTTCCAATAGATACACATATACATAGATTGGCACAAAGATGGGGACTTACTAACGGCAAAAACGTAGTTCAAACAGAGGAAGATCTTAAAAGATTATTTCCTAAAAAATATTGGAACAAACTTCACTTGCAAATAATCTATTATGGAAGAGAGTTTTGTAAGGCACGAGACTGCTACGGAATAACTTGTAAAATTTGCACATCTTGTTATCCTAATAGAAAAAAACCAATCAAAACAAAGAAAGCTTAATATGAAAATTTTAGGAATTGGAAATGCAATAGTTGATGTTATTTGCAAAGTGGACGATGAATTTATTAAAAAAAATAATCTTACAAAAAGCACGATGAAATTAATTTTTGATGAAAATGAATTCAAACAATTGCTCTCAAACCTAAAAATTGAAAAAACTGTTTCTGGTGGATCAGTAGCCAATTCAATCGTTGGATTATCACAATTAGGAAATGATGTAGGATTCATCGGTAAAGTAAACGATGATGATCTAGGTGGAAAATATGAGGAAGGTCTTAAGACTGAGAATGTTAAATATTTTTATTCTAAAAAGAAAGAAGAGTTGCCAACTGGCACATGTTTAATATTAGTCACTCCAGACTCTGAAAGAACTATGTGCACTTTTCTTGGTACGGCTGGAAAAATTAATGAGAATGATGTTGATACGAATGCTATAAAAAAGAGTGAAATTATTTTTTTAGAGGGATATCTTTGGGATGAAGGTGATCCAAGAAAAGCATTTGATAAAGCAATAAATAATGCAAATAAAGTTGCTATGTCATTGTCTGATCAATTTTGTGTAGATAGACACAAACCTCATTTTCTAGAATTAGTTAAAAATAAACTAGATATAACTTTTGCTAACGAACAAGAGATTATGTCTTTAATTGATGCGAAAAATTTTGAGGATGTAATTAATTTCGCTAAAGAATTAAAAAAGTTATTGGTGATAACAAGAGGTGAAAAAGGCGCTGTATCTATTAATGGAAATGAAATAACGGAGTGCGGAATTAAAAAGAATTTAAAAATAGTTGATCTTACAGGTGCTGGTGATTTATTTGCAGCAGGTTTCTTACATGGTCATGTTAACAATATGTCTGTGAAAGAATGCTTAGAAAAGGGTACTGAGATGTCATCAAAAGTAATTCAACAAATAGGTGCTCGAATTTAATTACTTTTTCTTTCTCTTAAAACTTCCTTTTCCTTTTTTTGGTTTGATAATCCTTGGCTTGTACTTTTTTGAAAATAGATCTTTAGCAATAAAATTTTTCTTTTTCATCAAATAGTATATCCATCTTTATTGCTTTTAATTAATTCATCATTTCCAAACTCAGCCTTAATTTTTTTTCTAAGTCTATAAATATGTGTTTCTACTGTATGAGTCTCAAGTTCTGAGGAATGTTGCCAAATTTCTTTTTCCAATGTTTCAACATTTACTGGTTTCTTTGAATTATTGAGAAACAATATCATGTCGGTTTCTCGTTCAGTTAATTATGGTAAATTTTTTTAAAAAAGAAAAATATTTTATAATTTTAATTCTTTTTTCACTTATTTTTTCTACCCTTAAAATAAATAATGATATTAATAAATTTGACAAATATTTTACGTATAGTGATGGAGAGTCTTATCATGCAATAATTAGGTCTCCACCAGAGATGAAAATTTGGGAAAGAGCCGCTGAAGTAAAAAAAGAATTCAATCTTAAAAACCCCCATCCCTACGAGTATAGACATCATTTTTTACCACCTAAAATTTTAGGTTTTTTTGGAAAAATTACTAATATGAATTTTTATGATGATGAATCTGAGAAAATATATTCATCGGGTAATAAATTTATTTATTTTATATTTCAAACGATATTGTATTTTTCGTCTGTTGTTTATTTATATTTTAAATTAAAGAAAATTAAAATAAATGAATTTGTAGCTCTGACTTGCACCTTTTTCCTATTAATGGAGCCTACTATAAACCAGTTTCAGTCAACAATTCTTGCTGAAACATTATTTTTTTCATTAATAATATTTATTTTTAGTTTTTTGATTGATTTGCCAAAGAATAATTATTTTTATTTTTCTTATGGGCTTTTAATTGGAATATGTTACTTACAAAGATCTGTTGCCTTATTTCTTGTTTTAGTTCCAATTATTTATATTATTTATGTTTACCAAAAAAAATCGATATTCAAAGTTATAAACTTAATAATTGCATTTTCATTAATTCTTATAATTCTTGGATTCATTAATTTAAAAAGATCCCAAGTATTTTATGTTCTCCCAACACAGACAATTGATACACCTTATACATATTTTGTTGGTAAAGATGAAAAAGAAATAGAAAATATAAAAATCGAAAATAACTTAGATACTAAAATTGAGTCTGATAATATAATTCTTCATAAAGAAAAAAGGAAAATTGCTATTAGAAAAATCAAAGATGATAAAATAAAATATATCATACTTTTCATAAAAAAATCTCTTCATTCAACTCTTTTAAATCCAATTGAAGTTAGAAATGTGAGAATAGAAGGGAAAAATTATTATAAAAGTGATTTACATAAAAAATGGATTCCATATAGAATACTTTATACAGGTCTTATTTACCTCATAATTATTTTGGGTTTTTGGTATTCAATTAAAAAAAGATTATTAATTCCAAATTTATTTGCGCTATTAGGCTTATCGATTTTTATTGCATCAGGATGGGTTGGATACACACGATACTGGGTTCCATCTTTTTTGTGCTTATCAATGCACTTTTCATATGGATTTTTTGTATTAAATAATTCGTTAAAGGAAAGATTTAAAAAATATTTTTAACATTTTTTTAAGTCTTTATTGGAGGATAATCTAGAATTATTTCATTAGTCCATTCATTTATATTCTCAATTCTTCTTTTGGAAGATGGGTGAGTATTCATAAATTCTGGAGGCTCTTTACCTTTATTAGACTCTCTCATACGTTCCCAAAATTTTGATGTCTCTCTTATATCATATCCAGATAATGATGAAAAAATTAAACCAAGGTAATCAGCTTCCGTTTCTTGCTTTCTTGTAAAAGGGTTCATTATTCCAATTTGTTTCAATAAACCAACTGTATCCATTCCTGTTGCTCTATTTACTTGTGAAAGTTTTCCACCAGAAAATATATCAATTAACTGTGTGCTAGTTTGAAGAATAACGCTACGACTTGCTCTTTCAACAGAATGTTTTGCAACCGCATGTGCAATTTCGTGGCCCATCACTGCAGCTAATGCATTTGTATTTTTAGTCACCTCTAGCATTCCACTGTATACTGCAATTTTGCCACCTGGCATGCACCATGCATTTTTAACTTTTTTATTGTCAATCAGAATATATTCCCATTGAAAGTTTGCTGTAGGATCTTTAATATTATTAAGGTAAAAATATTCACTGATTGCATTTTCCATTTTTTTCCCAATTTCTTTTATTTCCTTTAAATTCTGTCCATCAGTAATTAATTTTTCTTTTTTTTTTACTTTTTCATAGATCTGTGCAGCTTGTGCATTTAGCTTTGCCTCCGGTATTAAATTGAGCTGTTTTCTGTCTGTAATTGGTACTGAGGCGCAAGAATTAATAATATAACTGCAACTACAACAACCAACAATATTTAGAAA
>CACIHL010000024.1 GCA_902586395.1 uncultured Pelagibacteraceae bacterium
CTACTTATCATTTGATGGGATTTGACACAGACTTTTTTACACCAATATTTGTAATTTCACGGATTACAGGGTGGTCTGCACATATTCTCGAACAACATGCAGCGAATAAATTAATTAGACCTTTAGCAAGTTACAAAGGTAGTAGTTATAGAAAAGTGGTACCAATTAACCAAAGATAAGTTAAATTTTAACGGCTAAAATATTTTCCTCATCTATTTTACTGGTATTGTAACTTTCATCTTTTAATTTTTTTAAGATTTCATTTAGTTTGTCCCCAGTCTTTTGGTAACCATCGAAATGTTTGTATTCAAACATAATTTTTGATATTTTTATTTTTTTAAGGTCGATATCTTTTAGAATCTCATATTCACTTCCTTCTACATCTATTATGAGTTTATCAATTTGAACAATTGAATATTTTTCTATAAGATCTTGAAATCTTATTGACTGTATTTCTATTTTCTCAATATCACCTTCCTCTATCGGAAATCTTTTGCTTTTATGATTTAACAAATGTGACTTATTAAAAGATCCAATTCCACTTGCCCAGTGCTTATTGAGTCTAATGAAAGATTTTGCTTTAATATGATAAAAATTTTTAATCTCAAATTTATTGCTGATTGTGATTGGCTCTATTATTACGTTTTTGAAATCGATTAAATTTCTTTTTAATCCTTCAAGATTATCAGGGACAGGCTCTACAAGTAAAACTTTCTTGTTAGCACATTTTTTGATTTCAGTTATTATATGGGTACCAGTATGTGCACCAAGAACTACCAAACCAAATTTTTCCATTTGATTTGGACTTTATATTAACTGAAAGCCTCAGTCCAGTTTCCTTGTGTAGATGCTTTTGAATACTCTGTAGCTCTTCCTTCAAAGAAGTTCATGTGCTCAACAGCATTCAACATAGTATCAAGCCAAGTAAGTGGATTTTTTTCTACATCATAAATTGGCTCAAGACCTAACTGAACTAGTCTTCTGTTTCCTATAAATCTAATATAGTCTTTAACTTCCTGAGCTGTAAGACCTTTCATTGGTCCCATTTCAAAAGCTAAATCGATAAATGCATCCTCATGCTCTACAATTGTTCTACATGCATCATAAATTTCTTTTTTAAGTTTCGGTGTCCAGATTTCAGGATTTTCTTTTATAAACTCTTTGAAAATTCTGATCATTGAATTACAGTGAAGAGTTTCATCTCTTACCGACCAAGTAACTATCTGTCCCATACCTTTAAGTTTATTGTGTCTTGGAAAGTTTAACAAAATTGCAAAACTTGCAAATAATTGTAGTCCTTCAGTAAAAGCACTAAATACAGCAACTGTTTTTGCAATGTCTTCTTTAGAATTAACATTAAAACCTTGCATGTAATCGTACTTATCTTTCATTTCTTTATATTTCATAAAAGCTGAATACTCAGACTCAGGCATTCCTATTGTATCTAATAAGTGTGAATAAGCAGCTACATGAACTGTTTCCATAGCAGCAAAAGCTGTCATCATCATTAAAACTTCTGTTGGTTTAAATACTGTTGTGTAGTGTCTTAAATAACAGTTGTTAACTTCAACATCTGCTTGAGTAAAAAACCTAAAAATTTGTGTTACTAAATTTTTCTCTGGCTCTGATAAATTTTTCTGCCAATCTCTAACATCATCACCTAATGGCACTTCTTCTGGTAACCAGTGTATTCTTTGCTGAGTTAACCAGGCATCATAACACCACGGATATCTGAATGGTTTATAAACAGGATTTTCTACTAATAATCCCATTTTTTTCGGTTGAATAATTTTTCCTTTTTCCTCTTTTTTTACTACTGACATGATAGACACTCCTCGTATTTGTTTTCGTCGGTTTCTTGTTGTTTTGATTTATAAACATTCGCAGTAATGTCGGTTGATTTCGCATCATTAACATTTTCTGCTCTTTGTATTGATTTAGACCTACAATAATAAAGACTCTTCAATCCTTTTTTCCAAGCTTGGAAATGAATTTGATGAAGATCTCTTTTATGAACATCAGCAGGTAAAAATAAATTAATAGATTGTGCTTGTGAAATATGTGGGGTTCTTTCTGCACTTAAATCGACAAGCCATCTTTGATCTAATTCGAAGGCTGTTTTAAAAACATCCTTTTCTTCTTGAGTTAAAAAATCTAAATGTGATACAGAACCTTGGTTAGTCGTAATTGTTGACCAAGTTTCATCCGTATCTTTTCCATGTTTTTCTAATAATTTTCTTAAATATTTATTTCTAACATTAAAAGAACCTGAAAGAGTTTTGTGAGTATAGCTGTTTGCAGCAATTGGCTCTACTCCAGGTGAAGTTCCACCACAAATAATTGAAATTGATGCAGTTGGAGCGATAGCAGTTTTGTTTGAAAATCTTTCTTTAAAACCATATTCAGCGGCATCAGGACATGCTCCTCTTTCTTCTGCTAAATCTTTTGAAGATTTATCAACTTTCTTTTGAATATTTTCAAAAATCTTTTTGTTCCAAACTTTGCTCATTACTGACTCAAGAGGTATCATTTTTTTCTGATAGTATGAGTGAAGCCCCATAACACCTAAACCAACACTTCGCTCTTTTGCAGCTGAGTATGTTGCATCACTAAATTCTTCTGGAGCATTGTTAATAAAGTCAGTTAAGACATTATCTAAAAATCTCATCACATCATCTATAAAGCTTTCATCGTCTTTCCATTCGTCATATTTTTCAATATTTAATGAAGATAAACAACAAACAGCAGTTCTATCTCTACCCTCTTTATCAATACCTGTTGGAAGAGTAATCTCACTACACAAATTAGATGTCTTAACTGTTAAGCCAGCTAACTTATGATGTTGTGGTATTTGTCTATTAACTGTATCAATAAAGATTATGTATGGCTCACCAGTTTCAACTCTTGCGGTTAACAATCTGATCCATAAATTTCTAGCTGAAACAGTTGATTGCACAGATCCGTTTTTCGGACTCTTAAGTGCCCACTGCTCATCAAGTTCAACTGCTCTCATGAAAGCATCTGAAACAAGAACACCATGATGTAGGTTAAGAGCTTTTCTATTTGGATCTCCACCAGTAGGTCTTCTCATTTCAATAAATTCTTCAATTTCTGGGTGGTCAATAGGTAAATAACAAGCAGCAGATCCTCTTCTTAGCGAACCTTGGCTAATTGCCATCGTTAAAGAGTCCATAACTTTTATAAAAGGAATTATCCCAGAAGTTTTTCCAACTCTTCCAATTTTTTCACCAATAGATCTTAGATTGCCCCAATAACTTCCAATACCGCCACCTCTTGCAGCTAACCAAACATTTTCGCTCCAAAGACCCAAGATACCATTTAAACTATCACTCGCCTCATTTAAAAAACATGATATTGGCAAACCTCTTGTAGTTCCCCCATTAGACAGAACTGGTGTTGCAGGCATGAACCAAAGATTACTAATATAGTTGTATAGTCTTTGTGCGTGTAAATTATCATCAGCATAATGACTCGCTACTCTTGCAAACAAGTCTTGAAAAGACTCATTTTCTCCTAAATATCTGTCACTAAGTGTTGCTTTTCCGAAATCTGTTAAATTTTCATCTCTACTTCTATCAATTTTTATTGTGATACCTCTAGAGTTTTGAAATAGCTCTGTGTTGTTGTTTAAAGAGAATAAATCTGGACCTTTGGTCTTAGTTTTCTGATCAACCTGAGGTTTAAATTCAGAGACAGCTTTCTTTATTGCTTGAGACAAGACTTTGTTCATTATACTCCCTTTTTAACACTATTTATTAGTAAAACAACTATATGTTGTGTGCAGATTTCTTAAATACACTATATAAATTAAAAATCAACAGAACATTTATAGAACATAAAAAAAATAGTTCAATAAAAAAATCAAAAAAATGTACATATATCAACATGGAAGTGGAAAAAAAAATCGACCCATTAGGATTTCGAGAATATGACGCTAGGTGGTTATACCCAAAAAGCATCAACTCGAAGGGAATCGAGGCAGTAGGAAAAGGATTCGGAACTCAGGTAATTAGTTCAGAAAAGAATCCTATAGTGATTGTAGGGAATGACTACAGATCTTATAGCGAGGAAGTTAAAAAGAATTTTATAAAAGGACTTTTATCAACTGGCTGCAATGTAAAAGATATAGGTTTATGTTTATCACCTACAGTTTATTTTTCTCAATTTAAAATAAAATCAAATGCTGTAGCAATGATAACAGCGAGCCACAATGAAAATGGTTGGACAGGAATAAAGATGGGAATTGAAAAAGGTCTAACTCATTGCAAAGAAGAAATGTCAGAACTTAAATCGATAGTAATAAATGAAACATTTAAACAAGGTTCAGGTAAATACGAAAAAGTAGAAAATTTTAATAAAGTATATATTAATGAGTTATCAAAAAATAAAATTAAGAAAAGATTAAAAGTTGTAGCTGCTTGTGGGAATGGAACTGCTGGAATATTTGCACCTGAAATTCTTAAAAATATTGGGTGTGAAGTAATAGAGCTTGATTGTAACTTAGATTATAGTTTCCCTAGGTATAACCCAAATCCAGAAGATATGAAAATGTTACATGAAATTTCAAAATGTGTAAAAGAAAATGACGCAGATGTAGGTTTTGGGTTTGATGGTGATGGAGATAGAGTTGGAGTTATAGATAATAAAGGGAATGAAATATTTGCAGATAAAATCGGTTTATTAATTGCTAGGAATATTTCAGAATCACATCCTAATAATAAATTTATCGTAGATGTTAAGTCTACAGGATTATTTAGCAAAGATGAAATTTTAAAAAAAAATAATTGTAAAACTTTATATTGGAAAACAGGACATTCTTATATTAAGAGAAAAGTAAAAGAAGATAATGCAATTGCTGGATTTGAAAAAAGCGGTCACTTTTTTTTTAATAAACCCTTGGGATTTGGCTTTGACGATGGAATTAATTCTGCAATTCAAATTTGTCATTTAATAGATAATCAAAATAAAAATTTAGATATTTTGATAAATGATTTACCAAAAACTTTTCAAAGTCCAACTATGGGACCATTTTGTAAAGATGAAGAAAAATATAAGGTTATAGATGAAATTATCTCTAATATAAAAAAACTTCAGACTGACAACCAAAAAATATGTAATCAGGAAATAACTGACATACTTACAGTCAATGGTGTGAGATTTACTCTGGCTGATGGATCTTGGGGTCTTGTAAGAGCATCTTCAAATAAACCATCGCTTGTTGTTGTTACAGAGAGCCCGGTATCAGATAAAATAAAAACTGATATCTTTAGATTTATTGATGATCTACTTCAAAAAACTGGAAAGATAGGTGAATACGATCAAAAGATATAGTTTTAAACTTTATTTCCTTTAACCAAAAAATAAAAGCCGCCAATAAAAAGAAAAATTTGCTCGCTAGTAAATAATTTTTGAGTAATAAACCAATCTGGGTGAGCAATTATAAATATATTTGTCATGAGTATTACAATTACAAGTCCCGCAAATCTTGTAAGCAGATCTCCTATGGGATTTCTCAAAAAACCACTCACAATTAAGATTATTCCAGATAAAAGTTCACTTAATGCAACAAATGTTGCAAGTGCTGGAGGTAAACCAAAATATTCAACTAGACCTGCTGGTGGCAAAGGAAATTTGGCATAACCGTGAATGATAAATGCTATTCCAATACCAAATCTTAATAAAAGAGAAGCCAGGGCTTCAAAGTTAAGTAAAAAGTTTTTTAATTTAGAAACCATTAATTAAAATTTAAATAATTTATATTTAAGTTCAAGATAAGTTTTTGAATTATCACCATTAAATATTAAAATATCTGTAAAGAAATATTGTAGCAACTACATATAAAAAAACTCCAAAAAGAACTTGAACTTTTGCCCTCTCAAGTTTGTGCACTGTATTGGCCCCAATTCTAGCCATTATTGTTGTTATAGGGACGAATATTAGAAAGGCAGGGATATTTACAAAGCCAATACTGAGGGGAATATCAACATTCTTAAATAATCCTGACAAGAAAAAACCAATTGCGCCAAACAATGAAATTATAAATCCAATGGCTGCGGCACTCCCTATTGCTCTGTTTATCGAGTAGCCAAAGTACCTTAAAACAGGGACATTAATCATAGCTCCAGTAATACCCATTGGAGCTGAAATTAAGCCAGAGATAAATCCAAATGAAAGACGAGGCAGCAAATTAAATGATGGATAGACTTTTTTATTTTTGTTTTTTGCAAGGAGTAGATAAGCACCTAAAAAATAGACCATGATTGAAAAAAAAAGAACCAATGATTTAGTATTCATCATAGAAGCAATTATAGTCCCAGTTACCACGCCAAAAACAACAAATGTTCCAAAAGTTTTAATTATACTTAAATCAACAGCACCATGTTTTCTATGAGCTAAAACTGATGAGAATGAAGTTAATATTGTTATTGTAAATGCAGTCCCAACTGTAAGATGCATTAGATAATCTGTATCTATTCCAAAGGTTTCAAAAATAAAGAAAAGAAATGGCACAGAAATTAATCCACCACCAATTCCAAATAATCCCGCAAAAAAACCAACAGGAATAGCCGCAGCAATCATTAATAAAATGAAAAATATGTATTCGTTGAAAATAATCTGGTCCACAATTTTAATTTAATTGATACTTAGATATTCTAAAAATGATCTAATTGATACCAAAATTAAAAAAGTTCCAAATATTTTGCTAAGTATTTTTTTATCGATTTTGTAGACCGCTTTTGCACCTAACCTAGCCATTATCATGGTAACTGGGACAAATACTACGAAGCCGAGTAAATTTATATATCCCAAACTGAACGGTGTATTAACATTATCAATAATTTTTCCACCAGTGATCATTGTAATTGTTCCAGTAACAGCAATAAGGAAACCTACTGCTGCTGCTGTTCCAATTGATTTTCTAATATCGTAACCAAATGTTCTCATGAATGGAACCATCAATGAACCACCTCCAATCCCTAAAGGAATAGAAATAAATCCAATTAATATACCAGAAATATTTTTTATTAAATTTGATATTTGCTTTGGGTTATCAACTAATTTTTCTCTCAAAAAAATAAAAAAAAGTCCAACCATAAATGCAAATATAGAAAAAAATAATACAAGTGCAGGAGTTTTCAAATTAACTGCTAAGAAAGTTCCAAAAAAAACTCCAATTAAAATAAAAATTCCAAAAGATTTTACCATTTTAAAATCTACAGCATCATGTTCTCTATGTGTTAAAGTAGAAATAATTGAAGTTGGAATTATTATAGCTAAAGATGTACCAACAGCTAAATGCATCCTTGTTACAATGTCAAAGTCTAAAACTGTAAATGCGTAATAAAGAGCGGGAACCATAATTATACCCCCACCTACTCCAAGTAGACCAGCCATAAATCCTGCAACTGCTGCAGCAATAGCTAAAACAGTTAAAAGATAAAAAATTTCATTAATATTTAAATTTTCCATTAGGAATTTAATTGATTTGCTTTCTCATTATTTTGCACAATAGTCATTATGTGTTTTGCTTTTTGAAAGTCTGAGTCTCTAGCCATCATATTGTCACTTAAATATCTTTTCCAATCTTTAGAACCAGGTTGACCGTGGTATAG
>CACIHL010000025.1 GCA_902586395.1 uncultured Pelagibacteraceae bacterium
TTATCTAAAGAAGAACAGCCAGCAATTAATTTATTATCATCAATTAATGATATGTTGCTAAAATTTTTACCTAACTTAATAAAAATTTTTTCCCCCAATTTTTCACTAATTAAAAGATTAGATCCCGCTCCTAAAACATGTTTTTTATATTTTGGTACTATTTTTAAAAAACTTATGAGCTCTTTTAAATTTTCTGGTTTAAAAAAAACCTTTGCTGATCCACCAATATTCATCCAATTCAAATTTTTAAGAGAGAAATCAAATTTTAGATTAGAATTGTTTTGATCTTTAAAGATTTTAAATTCTTGCATGTTCATTGTTTAAGAAAATTTTTAAGCTCTTTTAACCATCCAGATATTGATCCAGCACCCATTCCAATTACAATTTCATTTCCTTTTAAATTGTTTTTGAAGAAATTTACAAGGTCTTGTTTTTGATTAACCATAATTACTAACGCTTTTGAATTTTTTGATATATCTCTAGCAAATTTTTCATATTTAAATTTCAATTTAATTTTTTCGCCTGCTTTATAAACAGGACATAACAATACTTGATCTGAATTTTTAAATGATTTGCTAAAATCATTACTTAAATCATTTAGTCTTGAAATTCTGTGTGGTTGAAAAATAGATATGACTTTTTTATTTAAAAAGCTTCTTTTTACACCATTTAAAACTTCTTTAATTTCAGTTGGGTGATGAGCATAATCATCAAAAAAAGTTACACCATTAAAATCAAAAACTTTATTAAACCTTCTTTCAACCCCTTGAAAATCTTTGAGGCTTTTTTTTATTAAGCTTGTAGATATTCCTATATGAGAAGTTAATGCAAATGTTGCAGCCGCATTACTTATATTATGAAATCCAATTAAAGGGATTTCTATATTGTTGACACTTATCTTTTTTTTATTGGGTATTTTTATAATTAAATCAAAAATTGATCTATTTAATTTGTACTTTATATTTGTAATTCGAAAATTAGAATCTTTATTAACACCATAAGTAAAATAGTTTTTAACAAGATTTTTTTTAAGTAAACTTCTATTATTGACGTCATCAATACACAAAAATGCTTTGCCAAAAGATGGAACGTTTGAAATAAATTTTTCAAAATGCTTTTTTAAATTATCCTCAGATTTATAAAAATCCATATGCTCTCTATCGATATTAGTAATAATTGAATAAGTGAATGGGACTTTAATAAAACTACCATCAGACTCATCAGACTCAAGTACACACCATTCGCTTTTACCTAATTTAGCTGAGTTGTTAATTGAATTTATCACACCTCCATTTATTATTGTAGGATCTAATTTGGCTTTTGAAAAAACATTTGCAATTAATGAGGTTGTAGTAGTTTTTCCATGTGAACCTGCAACAACAATATTTTTTTTTAATGAGGTCATGTGTGCAAGCATGTCTCCTCTTTTGTAAATTGGTAAATCTTTTTTCTTAGCTGTGTTTAACTCAATATTATTATTTTTAATCGCTGAGGATATGACAATAATATTAGCATTATTTAGATTGGAAATTTTGTGTTTTGCAAAAATTTTGATATTACTTTTTTTTAGTCTGTCAATGTTTTTGTTTACTGAAATATCACTTCCTTGTATTTTAAAACCAAGTTGTTTCATTATTAATGCCAATCCACTCATACCAATGCCTCCTATGCCAATGAAATGGATTATTTCTTTTTTTCCTAGATTAATTTTCATATAAAGTTTGTTCTATCATATTAAGGTTTTCAGACCATGATCCTTCAAAAATAAAATTACTCATTTTTTCTACTTTGTTATCTAATATTTGTTTGTTTAGAATATTTTTTTCATAAAACTGATAGAAATAGTTTTCAAAAATCTCATGCTCATTAATAAGCCAACCAAAATTTTTATCCACATAAAATTTTGCATTAAAATATTGGTGATCATCTTTTGAAAAAGGAAAAGGAATTGCTAGAAATGGGATCTTTAAAGAGACTAATTCTGACAAGGTAGATGCTCCAGCGCGTGTGATTGCAAAATCACACAACAACATAATTTCACTTAATTTATCTTCAAAAGTAAAAACTTTATTTGTAATACTATTTTTTTCATAAAAATTTTTTAGATATTCTTGGTTAGATTCACTAGTTTGGTGATATATGGTTAGATCTATCATCTTTGATATTCTTAAAAAATCCTTAAGAAAAATAGTGTCTAATTTTTTTGCTGTTTGACTTCCTCCAATTATTAAAACTTTTAATTCTTTATTAGATGGTGAGTTTTTTTTTTGTTTCAAAAATTCTTTTCTAACTATGGGTTTGATTACTTTTAGTTTATACAAAAATTTTGAGGGTAAATTTTTTAAATTAGTTTCATAAGCAAATATTTTTTTGCAAAATCTTAATAATAATAAATTAGATCTCCCAATTACTAAATTGGGTTCAAAAAGGAATATTTTAATATTTAAAATTCTTGCTGCTAAGCAGTGTGGAATACTCATATATCCGCCTGTAGATAAAAGCAATTTTGGATTTTCTTTTTTTAGGAAAAATAAGGATTTTAAAAATGAAGTAATTAAAAAAAAAGGAAATATTAAAATACTAAAATTTTTTTTAAGTTGTGGAATATGAATTTCGTTTACATTATAATTTTCTTTTTCAATGAAATTTAGACCTCTTTTATCTGAAATTATTTTTACATTAAATTTTTCCTTAAAATAATCATAAAATACCTTAGCTGGTATAACGTGCCCTCCTGTCCCGCCGGTGCTTATTATCATAGAGCTCATTTATTTATTTTTCTCTTTGTTAAATTTAAAATTATTCCTATTAATATTGAGGAACCAATTATAGAGGAACCTCCATAACTAAGAAATGGCAAAGTCATTCCTGTTGTAGGTAAAAATCTAATATTTACTCCAATATGAACTAAAACTTGAAAAAGAATTAACATTACAGAGCCAACAAGTATTAATTTGAAACATTCATCTTCTATAGTTGATATTTTTTTGAAAACTCTAAAAATAAGACATAGAAATATTAAAATAATTCCTATTATTGATATTATTCCAAATTCTTCAGCTATTACGGCAATAACATAATCAGTATGGGCCTCTGGCACTCTAACATTCAAAGTACCTTCTCCGATACCTTTTCCGAAAAAACCTCCATTCATAATTGCTTCTGATGCTCTTTCAGACTGATAATTTCCTTTTGCAGTTAAATCAAAAAATGAATCAATCCTATATTTTATGTAACTAAATTTCGGGATAAAGTTAATCATCAGAAACAAAGTGCATAAACCAATTAATATAAAAAGAATTAAAAATATAAGGTTAATACCTGAAACAAATATGAGACTTAACCAAAGAGATAATACTAATAACGTTTGACCAATATCTGGCTGCAAAAATAGTAAAAGGATAACTGGAGTGATTGCGATCAAACTTAAAAGATATCTTACATACTTATTAGAATATTTTTCAGATGTAAGTATCATCGATAGTATGATTATTAAAAATGGTTTAAGTATTTCGATTGGTTGAAACCTTGGAAAAAAGAATATATCTAACCATCTTTTAGAACCTTTAACCTCCACACCAATAATTGGGACTAAAATTAAGGCACAAAATATTATCAAAAAAGAAACTAGTGACAATTTATAAAAAGTTTTTTCTTCAAGTAAGGAAAAAAAGAAAATTGTGAAAATTCCTAACAGAGTATAAATAAATTGCTTAAAAAAAAAATAATAACTTGTTGTCTCAAGTTTGGTAGAGGCAATTAAAGAAGTTGAAACAAGTGAAAAAAAAATACCTAAAGAAATTAACAAGATTATTAAAAAAAATAAAAATTTATCAATATCTTTCCACCAATTATATAAAGAAAAATTCATATCTTATTTTTTTCCATTAATGCCAATTTTTCTTAACTGATAATTGAAATATTTTCCTCTATCCTCGAAATTTTTGAAATCATCAAAAGAAGCTGAAGCAGGACTAAAAAGAATAATTTTTTCATTCGACATCTGTTCTTTTTTAAAGTCAATTTTAATTTTCTTTATTGCAGAAATCATATTGTTAAACTTTTGATAATGAACTTTATCCTTTAGTCTTTTTACAAAAAACTCAGAATTTTTCCCGAATATATAGGCTCTTAAATTAAAACAATCTTTTTTACTTAATGTAAATTTATCCCCTTTTTTTGGTAATCCTCCTAAAATCCAGAAAGTTTTCTTCTTGGTATCTATAAGCTCTTGAGTGGAAGAAAATGATGTCGATTTTGAGTCATTAATTACCTTAATTTTTTTATCATTTATCACAATTTCATTTCTAAATCTTAAACCCTTAAATTTATTTAAAGTAGGTATAATCTTTTTCAAATTAATTTTTAAAAAATTACAAATATTGAAAATGAAGATAAGATTTTTTTGATTAACATTATTATTTAGGTAGTTATTTTTAATTAATTTTTGAAATTTCAAATAAATTTTCTCATCAACTCTTAAAACTTTTGAATTAATCTTTTTTTTATTTAATATTTTATCAATAATCTTATTTTTATTTTCTATAAAAGCGTAGGAACTTTTATTTTGCATTAAAATAAGTTTAATTTTACTTTTGACGTAATTTTTGAAATTGCCGTGTCTTTCTAGATGATCGACTGAAACATTTAAAATCGCTGCGAAATTAGTTTTATAGTATTTGCTATATTCGATTTGATAAGAAGAAGCTTCAACAACAAATAATGTTTTTTTGGTAAAATGATAATTTGATAAAATAGATTTTCCGATATTGCCCACTAATTTTGTATGAATTCCTTGAGACTTAAGAACTTGATATAGAAGTTTGCAAGTTGTTGATTTTCCATTTGTTCCCGTGATTGTGATAAAAAAATTTTCTGGAAAACTTTTATAAAACACATCCAAATCAGAGATGATCTTTTCTTTATTTTTTATTATTTCATTCGATAATAAACATTTTCTGTAATTTATCCCAGGACTTAATAAAACGTAGTCAAAATTCCTTACTCTATCATTTCCTCTGGTAAACTTTTTGTTATAAGGAAGATTTGTTAAAGGTAAATTATCATCAAAAACTTTTAAATTACTTTTTGTTTTCAAAAAGTTAAAGGCGGACTTACCAGTTTTGCCATATCCATAAATTAGAATTTTTTTATTCTGGAAGAATTCCTTTGTAGATTTCATCTTAGTTTTAAAGTGGCTAAACCAATCATTGCCAAAATAAGAGATATAATCCAAAATCTTATGACTATTGTAGACTCGGCCCAACCTTTTTTTTCAAAGTGATGATGAATTGGTGCCATCATAAAAATTCTTTTACCTGTTAGTTTGAATGAAACAACTTGTACAATTACAGAAATTGCTTCTAATACAAATAGTCCACCGGTGATAGCTAACACTATCTCGTGTTTTGTTGTTACTCCAATTGCACCTAAAGAACCGCCCAAAGCCAATGAACCTGTATCCCCCATAAATATTTTAGCAGGTGGCGCGTTAAACCATAAAAAACCAATTGATGCTCCGATGATTGCTCCGCAAAAAACCGCAACTTCTCCAACACCCTCTATATAAGGAATTAATAAATAGTCTGCAAAAATTACGTTTCCTGACACATAACTTATAAAACCAAAACACCCAGCAACAAGTATAACAGGAACGGTAGCTAATCCATCCAAACCATCTGTTAGATTTACTGCATTAGAAGATCCAACAATAACAAATAAATAAAAAGGTATAAAAAACCATCCTAAGTTAATAACTAAATTTTTAAAAAATGGAAAATACAAATTAGTTTTAATATCAGAGTCTATAAATTTATAAAAAATAATTAACGAAATTAGACAAAGAAAAATTTGAATTAATATTTTTAATTTTGAAGAAATCCCATTCGAGTTATTATTTTTAATTTTTTTATAATCATCAAATGCTCCTAAAATTCCAAAAGATAAAGTGATGAATATTAACAACCAATTATATGGATTTAATAGATCAGCCCACAAAAAAACACCTGTGAATAAACCTATTAATATTAAAACTCCACCCATAGTGGGTGTTCCAATTTTTTTGATCAAATGATCTTCTGGCCCATCAGAGCGAATAGGATTTGTAATTTGTTTTGATGAAAAAAAATTTATAAACCTATCCCCTATTAAAAAAACTATGATCATTGCGGTAATCACAGCCAAACCTGTTCTCACAGTTAAAAAATTGAAAAAATTAAGGAAAGAATATGTATCCGAATAGCTTATAAGTATATTATATAACATTTTTACAAATCTTTTATTATCTTATTTAATCCAGTTGAGTTAGATCCTTTTATCATTAAAAAACTGTTATTAGGTAATTGTTTCTTTATCAAATTCAAAATCTCTAATTTATTGTTTAGTATTTTGCCTCTCATTTGTGGTTTAAGTTTGTTAAATGTATGTTTTGTGTAGTTGCCATAAACATGAGTTTTATTTATTTTAGATTTATTAATATATTTCGCAATTTTAATATGAAGTTTTTTTGAAAATTTTCCTAATTCAAGCATATTTCCAATCAAAATAAATTTTTTCTTACTATCTTTATAGTTTTTGTCAAATCTATCTAACGCAAATTTAAATGAAAGAGGATTTGAATTATAACTTTCATCAATAATAGTTATGTTCTTTTTTCCATTTTTATACCTTATTATAGTGCCTCTGCTTTGGGAAATTTTGAAATTTAAAAATAAATTTATAGGTAATGCATCAATATAAAAATAATTAACAATAATACTCAGTGTAGATAAAATATTTTCTTTAAAATTTATTAAATAATCAGGAATTAGAAAAAATTTTATTTTTCCCTTTATTAAAAATTTACATAAAAATTTATTTCTATTTTTTCTTTCCCCTAGGTAAACGACATCAGCTAATTTATTTTTTTTACTGAAAGTAATAATATTTAAATTTCTCATTTTTGCTTTTGAAATAAAATAGTTACAGTATTTATCGTCCTTATTTACAATCATTACTCCAGAGGGAGAAATATTATTTATTATTTCACCCTTAGCTTTTGCAATCTCATCTAGATTCTTAAAATTTTTAATATGAGCATATGAGATATTTGTAATTAAACCAAGATTAGGTTTTATTAGTTTTGTTAAAATGTCTATTTCCCCTTTTTTATCCATTCCAACTTCTAATACTGAGAACTTTGTGGATTGAGGTGAATTTAAAATACTTAAAGGCACACCGTATTTGTTATTAAAGGAATTTTTTGAATAATATGTTTTGTCTAATTTATCTAAACAAAATCCAGTTAAGTCTTTAACTGATGTTTTTCCAGCAGATCCGGTTATTGCAATATAATTACTGTCTAAAGACTTTCTATAAATTGAGCTAAATTTATTTAGTTTCTCGAAAGGATTTTTGCTAAATATATTTCTAGAATTTTTAAATTTTTTATTTGTGATTGCTAAAATTGCATTATTTTTTATCGCCTCAATTCCAAATTTATTTCCATCAAATTTCCGACCCTTCACCCCAAAAA
>CACIHL010000026.1 GCA_902586395.1 uncultured Pelagibacteraceae bacterium
TAAAAAAGTTGATAACAATGCGCCTCATGATGTTGTTCTAATCTTGGATGCAACCTCAGGACAAAATGTAATAAATCAAGTAACAGAATTTAATAATATTATTCCTTTAACTGGCCTTGTTATGACAAAACTTGATGGAACTGCAAAAGGGGGAATACTAATTGCTGCTGCAAAAAAATTTAAACTTCCAATAATTGCAATTGGTCTTGGGGAAAAAGAGGACGATTTACAATCTTTTGATGCTGAAACTTTTGCAGAAAATTTTTTAAATATAGAAAAATCAATTTAATTCGTTGGTAAAATTTTTTAGATTCCCTAAAAGTTCTTGATCGAAATCCATCATGTGATCATCGCCTGACTTAAAATAACTAAATTTTGGTTCTGAAAAACTTTCAAACATTCTTTTTCCCATACTAAATGGAACAATGTTATCTTTATCTCCGTGCATAACGAGTTTAGGAAAAGCTATTTTGCTAATTTTATTTATGGAGTCATATCTATCTTTCAAAAGTAAGTTCACTGGTAAATAAGGATAATAAATTTTTGAAAGTTCTACCATTGAGGTGAAAGGGGACTCTAAGATTATTCCTGCAAACGGAAATTTTGAACCAAGGTCCACTGCAACAGCTGTTCCCAGAGATTCTCCGTAAAGAATGATATTGCTGTCATCAATGTTGTTTGAATTTAACCACCTTTTCGCTGCCATTGAATCATTATACAAACCTTCTTCTGTTGGTTTTCCCTCATTTCCACTGAAACCTCTGTAAGCAATAATTAAATAATTTAACTCTAATTCAGCTATCTCGTTTAATTTGTAAATTCTATTTTGTAGATTTCCTGCATTCCCATGAAAAAATAGTAATGTCTTATATTTCCTGTCTTTAAAATGGTACCAACCAATTAATCTATTGTCTGACTTAACGAACACCTTTTCAATCTTATGTGTCAGTTTGTTCTCATCTAAATAGTTATTTTCGTTAGGATGATATAATAATTTTCTCTGCGACAGAAAAATTACCAAACAAATAATCACATAAATAGTAATTAAACCGATTAAAGTACTGAAGATGATCATAATTTTTTTATCAAACATTCTAAGCCTTTTTTCTTACCAGATAAACTCCAAGGAAAACAAGAAATGTTCCATATAAATGGAAAAGTTCTAAGGTCTCACCAAAAAATAATATGCCGTAAAATGCTCCATAGACTGTAAATAAATACAAAGTAAATCCTGTCGTTGTAGCACCAAGATATTTTTGAGTGTAAGTGTACAATATAAAAGCTATTATTCCTGGTGAAATCGCCGCAAATACTACCCAAAATAAAAATTTAAAATCAAATGTCGTTACGTTAATAAAATTTTGTTCAAATATATAAAATGGTAACAAGCTTAAAGCCCCAAAAAAAGAGATAGCTGTAAACCTTTCAAAAACATTTAGGGAAGATTTCCAATTAAACAGAAATATAGAATATAATGCCCAGCCTATTGAAGCTCCTAACATCCACAAATCTCCCTTTGTAAATTTTAAAGATATCAAAGTAGAATATTCACCTCTTACAATAATAATTAAAACTCCTAGAAGGCATGATAAAAGGCCAATGAATTTGAAAAAATTCATTTTTTCTTTAAAAAAGAAATAAGAAATTAAAATTATAAAAATAGGTGAAGAAGTATAAATAATTCCCATGTTTATTATTGTAGTTGTCTGACCAGCCATAAATGGAAAAGCTCCACAAACTCCACATCCCATTAATCCTAAAAAGAAAAGTTCTTTATATTCTTTAAATAAAATTTTTTTTTTGTATAAAATTCTGTAATTGAACAGCATCAATAAAAGAAATACTGATAACCATCTCCAAAAGGCTAGGGAGATAGGAGGAACAAATTCTACACCCCCTCTTGCAACAACAAGATTGCTCGCCATAAAAATAGGTTGAATAAAAAGAAGTGTGTAAGGTAAAAAATCCTTTTTTTTCACTTAGTTACTTAGACTTGTCAAAAAAAGCTTCGTAAATCATCATAGCAATTGCACAGCCCATTAATATGTAAACAGGCAATACATCAAGAAAACCGATCATCATTGATCTTGTTAATGTAGTAGCTAGTCCTATTAAAAAGAAGATCGCAAAAGACAACCCAACTAGTGTAGTAATTTTATTCATTAAATTTTTTACTTTCTTTTTCTAGCCAATTAGCAACACCTAAAAATCTTTGATCATCATATTTGTCACCAATTAACTGAAGTCCTAATGGTAAGTTATTTTCCCCCTGAAGTAAAGGAAGAGAAATTGCAGGTGTGTGCATATAAGACCAAACTCTATTGAAATCAGCACTTCCAGTGCTTTTCAAACCCTTGTCAGCTACACCTGTACTACAAGGACTTAATACTCCATGATAATCCTCAAAAACTTCTTTGTATGATTCATAACTTCTACTCATAAAATCAACTGCATCCAGGTATTCTTTTGCAGAATGTTTCATTCCTCGAGAAATTGCTGTTTGCATTTCTTTTGAAAGTTTATTTCTAGATTTCTTATAATAAAATTGAAAATTATTTGCTAAATCAGTTTCGTGAACAATCCGATGATATTTATCAATATCTTTAAAATAAGAGGGTGTATCAAATACCTCAATATTTTTTTTAAAAGATTTTATAAAAAATTCAAAGGACTCTCTTGATTTTTTATCAATTTTTTTCCAACTTTCAGTTTTATAAAAAATAAATTTTGGATCAAACATTGGTCCTTTCTTACATTCCTCTAACATAAATTCAGATGAATAATGAATGGTCGCTTTATCATATGAGTCTTTTTTTATTAAAACTTTAGCTAATAACGCAACATCTTCTACAGTTTTTCCAAATACTCCAATATGATCTAAATGATAGGATGTTCTTAAAACTCCATTTCGTGAAATTAAACCATAACTTGGTTTATAACCAACTACCCCACAGTAAGATGCAGGTCTTATTACTGAACCTCCAGTTTGTGATCCAATTGATAGTGGTGCCATGTGAGATGCTATAACAGCAGCAGAGCCACTTGAGGATCCACCTGGTGTTCTAGAATAATCATGAGGGTTTCTGGTTTCTGGGGGAGCAAGAAATGCTAGTTCCGATGTATTTGTTTTACCCATTATAAGGGCTCCAGCAGATTTTAATAAGTCTACTATTTCAGCATTTTGAGACTCAGTTTTACCTTTTCTTAAAACAGTTCCACATTCAGTTGGCATATCGTAGGTTCCAATTATATCTTTAAGTGCTACTGGAATACCATGAAGAGGACCAACTGACTTTCCAGATCGTCTATGTTCATCCGCCTCTTCAGCTTTTTCTAAAAGAAGTTTTTTGTCAAAATGTGCCCATGCCTTTACATCTTTTTCGAATTTATTTATTTGCTCAATATATGATTTACACAAATCAACTGAGTTTAAATCTGAATTTCTAATTTTTTCCGCAATTTCGGAAACTGATAATGAAAAGATATTGGACATTAAATTTACTCTGCAAATAACACATCAGGTAACCATAAAGCTATACCAGGAAATATGTACATCAAAACCATTGCAAGAATTACTATCGCTAAGAAAGGCATTATACCTGTAAATATTTGCATTAGCTCTACATTTCTACTCTGAACACCTTTTAAGTAGTAAGCAGACATTGCCATGGGTGGTGTTAAAAAAGAAGTCTGTAAATTCAAAGCAATTAACATTGCAAAGAAATAAGGGTTTACTCCAAAAAACTCAACAAGGGGTAAGAATATTGGAACAAATATAATTAAAATTTCTGTCCACTCAAGTGGCCATCCTAACAAAAAGATTATTATTTGTGTAATTACTAAAAATTGCCATGGTTGAATATCCATTGACTTAAAGAAAGTTTCAAAAACTTCATGTCCTCCAAGATATGAAAATACGGAAGCAAAGGTCCATGAACCTACAAACAACCACATTATCATTGCACTTGTTTTTGCAGTAAGAAAAACCGACTCTTTAAAGTTTTTCCATTTTAAAGATTTATAAAAATATGAAAGCACTAAAGCTCCAAAAGCACCAACTGCTGCAGCTTCGGCTGGAGTGGCAAGTCCTGCCAAAATTGTACCGAGTACTAAAATTATCAAAGAAAATAATGGAACAAAAGATACTAAAACCTCTTTTAAAATTTCCGCTCTAGGAGGTATTTCCTCAGCGGCAGGTCTAGGTGCTAAAGATGGATTGAAATATGCTCTTATGATTACATAAAGAATGTACAATCCAGCTAACATTAAGCCTGGAAATATTGCAGCTGCAAAAAGTCTTAAAGGCGACAGCTGAGCTATGACAGCGTAAACAATCAACATAATGCTTGGTGGAATTAGTATTCCTAAACAACCTCCAGAACAAATCACACCTGATGCAAATTTTTTATCATACCCAGCTCTTATCATTGCTGGCCAAGCTAGAAGTCCCATTAAAGTTACAACAGCACCAATAATACCTGTTGCTGTCGAAAATAAAGCACAAGTTACAAGTGCTGCTACTGCCATTGATGCTGGTAGTCGATGTGATGCTAATCTTATAGCAAAAAATAATTTTGCTACAATTCCTGCTCTTTCAACAAGATAACCCATAAAAAGAAACAAGGGGACTGCAGTTAAAACAGTGTTATCCATTATCGTATAAGTATTTTGAACTAATAAAGAAAATATCCGATTATCGAGTAAATGATCCATCCTACTTGGATCAAAGTAAGCATAATAACCAAATCCAACTCCCATCGCTAACAAAGTGAATGCAATTGGAAAACCTAATAGAACAGCAAATAAAAATAAACTCATCATTAAAATTGCTATCTCAGGATTTGTAAGTTCAAATAACATCTGCTTGATCGTCCTTTTGTGAAGTCCTCATTAATACTTTTTCTGTTTCCTCAGCGTCTGCTGATAATCTTTCTGGCCAGTGACCTGTTTTAATACATATAATTGCTCTAAACACCTCGCTAACACCCTGAATTGCTAATAACAATCCAGACAAAGGTATTATAGACTTTGCCATATAAATTTGTATTTGTGCCGGACTATTCCAGCTAGTTTCTTTTATTTTCCAAGCCAACGCTGCGTATTCGTATCCATAAAATACTAAAGCTAAAATACCTGGAAAGAAAAAAATAAAATATAAAACTAAATCAATCCAACCTTGAACTCTTGTTGGAAATAATCTGTAAATAACATCTCCTCTGACATGCGCTTCAGTGGATAGACAATAAGCACCTGCCATCATGAAAATTGCTCCATACATTTGCAAGCTAAAATCAAAATTCCATAAAGTCGGGCTGTTAAAAGCATAGGCCATTATTACTTCATAACATGTGCCACCCATTAAAATTACTATGCACCATGAAAAAGCTTTACCCATTGATGCACTTAAAGTATCTGCAAATTTTATGAAAGATTTCATAGTGCTACTTTATGTTAAATTCTACCTATTAATCAAACAAAAAAAAGGGGGCCAAAGGGCCCCCTTAATTTAATTAAGATAAATCTTTAGATTTTAACTTTTCCTAAAGGTCCGAACTCATTTTCATAAGCTAATCTGTAATTAGGCTGATTCATCAGCAAGTACTTCATTACTCTCTTAGCGTATGCCTTTTGAGAATCGACGATTTTCTTAAAGAAAGCATCTTTCTTATTGAAATCACCGATAACTTTATCCCAACCTTTTAATTGTTGAGCTAAAATTTCATCAGACGTTTGGTAAACGTTTACTTTATGTTGATTCATTAGTTTAGATAAATCTGCTGAATATCTTACTAATGCTTTAAAGTAGTTATCTGTGTTAGCAGCATAAGCAGCATTTTTCAATATTGCCTGGTTTGCTGGTGACAGACCATTAAACGTTTTATTGTTAATTGGTATTTCAAACATCTCTTGTGATTGGTGGAAGCTTCCTAAGTGATAATGCTTAGAAACATCTTGCATACCAAACTGAGAGTCTGAAGTTGGGTTGTTAAACTCAGCTGCTTCAATCAAACCAGTCTTCATTGCTGGCTGGATTTCACCACCTGGTAACTGTCTTACGACCATTCCCATCGCAGTAAGAACGTTAGTAGCAAGACCAACTGTTCTGTACTTCATACCTTTAACATCAGATACTTTTGTTACGTTCTTTTTAAACCAACCGAAAGGTTGAGCTGGCATAGGCATATGGAAAACACCTGTGTAGTCGAAACCAACTTTTCTCAAAGTTTCTTCATACAGTTTTCTTCCTCCACCGTACTCCATCCATCCCATTACTTCTTGGGATGACATTCCGTATGATGGTCCAGTTCCGAATAAAGATGCGGCTGGATTTTTACCATACCAATAAGCAGTTACCCAGTGTCCCATATCAACAGCACCTGAGCTTACAGCTTGACCGATCTCACTAGTTTTTACAACTGCTCCAACTGGTTGAAGATCGATTTTTAAAGAACCGCCAGACATGTCGCTAACCATTTTGCAATAGTCTCCTGCCATTTCAAAAAAGATATTAGCACCACTTGGCCAAGCAGCTTGCATTTTTAGAGTTTGTGGAGCTCCGAATGCAATGTTTGGCATTGCTACTGCTGCTGTTGCTGCTGCACCAGTTGCTGCCGCTGCCTTAAAGAACTTACGTCTTGAAGGAATTTTTCCCTTCAACGATTTTTTTTCTTTAATCATTATTTTCTCCTCTTATTAAGTTAATTAACTTGCAACTATTTAAGCACAATAATTAAAAAGAGTCCTACTGTTAATTCGCGCGTAGGTAATTTATTTACAACTATGAGTGGTATTATTTTATTAATTTACTTTATTTTTACACGAACCTGTTTGGAAAAATTCGCTGATATTATCTATAGCTAAATTTGCCATTGCGGTTCTAGTTTCTTTTGTAGCACTTCCTAAATGGGGAAGAATAAAAGCACTTTTGTGTTTTAAATAACCAGGATTTAGATTTGGTTCATTTTTATAAACATCTAAACCAACTGCGTAAACTTTTCTTCTATTTAATGCATCAATTAAAGCTTCATCATCTACAATATCTCCCCTTGCAACATTGGTGACAACTGCGCCTTTTGGTAAAAGCTCTAAACTGTCCTTATTAATTAAATTAATTGTTTCTTTTGAAGCAGGACAACAAACTGAGAGAACATCTGAAACAGACAACAAACTTTCTAATTTTTCATGATAGATAGCTCCTTGCTCTTTTTCAGAATTTAATTTTGATCTGTTATGATAATGAATAATCATTCCTAAAGATTTTGCAATTTTAGCAATTTTTTGACCAATTCTTCCCATTCCTAAAATACCTAACCTTGATCCTGTCAGCTGTTTTCCAATTAAATAGTCTGCTGACCACTTCCAGTCTCCAGCTCTTGCTCCCTCTATCCCCTCTGAAGCTCTTCTGCATGCCCCAAGAATTAAAAGAATGCCTATTTCTGCTGTAGCATCTGTTAGAACTTCTGGTGTATTTGTAA
>CACIHL010000027.1 GCA_902586395.1 uncultured Pelagibacteraceae bacterium
TTTTTTTGATAAAAATAACTACTTGATTAAGGGATGGGAAACTATTGATTTATATGGAAACAAAGTAAGGTCCAATATTATTGTTAAAAATATTAATCAAGAATTGTCTGACAATATTTTTAGTCTCAGTCTTTACAACTAGCTAGCTCTTATATTAAGATTTTCTTCTCTAAAAATTTTCATACCTCTTGCTAAATAATTTTTTATCGCATTAGGATGATCTAGTGTGCAAGTGTGAACCCACATTCTCTTAATTTTTTTTTCAAAAGATTTTGTAATTGCAGTTGTTAAAGCATAACCTCCAACTCCCTTACCAAAATAATCTTCGAATAAACCTAAATAAGCAAGTTCTGTCTCATTTTTTTCTGGGTGGTGTATCAATTCAAAATATCCAACTAAATCTTTATCATTTTTAATCACATAAGTTTCTAAGTTTTTGTTAGATACATAGTTAGACCATTGAAGATCTGTCCAAATCAATCTATCAGTCCATCTATATTTTTTACCAATTTGTTTGTAAAAAAATTTATTTAGTTGAAAATCTGGTTTCGTTTTTTTAATTGAATAATTATCTTTCGGTTTATTCTTTTTAATAAGTTCATTTATACTTTTTAATTCTAAAAAATTCCTTTTTACACTAATAATCATTGAACCATTCTCCCTACTTTTTCACCACCAAATAAATGAAAATGCAAATGGGGTACCTCTTGGCCACCATTTTCTCCAACGTTTGATAAGGTCCTAAATCCACTATTGTCTGTACTTGATATACCAATTTTTTTTGCGACAATTGAAATGCCTTTCATCAAACCTACGATTTCTTCAGAAGTCGCTTTAGATGTGAAATCCTCTAAGTTAACATATTTTCCTTTTGGGATTACCAAAGCATGAACTTTCTTTTGTGGGTTTATGTCATGAAAAGAAAAAACAAAATCATCCTCATAAATTTTTTTGCATGGTATCTCACCTCTCAGGATTTTTGCAAAAATATTATTGTCGTCGTAGCTCATTTTTTTCTTTTATCTAATTCTTTCATAACATCTTCTATTTTGACGTTATTTGCTTCGAGATACACTATCAGATGATACAATACATCGGCCGTTTCATGAACTTTATTTGTATTATTTTCCACAGCCTCTATTAATTCTTGAACTTCTTCTTTAACCTTTTCTACTGACAATTTTTTGTTAGCTAATAATTTATTTGTATAAGATTCACTTTGAGGTTTAGTCTTCCTCTCCCTTACCATTGAAATTATATCTTCCAGAGTTTTAAGCATATTATGTTCTAACAGGAATTCCTTTAGACTCCAAATATTGCTTTGCTTCTTTCACGGAGTATTTTCCGTAATGAAAAATTGATGCTGCAAGAACTGCACTGGCTTTACCTAATTTAATACCCTCAACTAAGTGATCAAGATTTCCAACACCGCCAGAAGCAATTAAGGGAATGTTTACTTTTGAAGATATTTTTGACATTAATTCAATATCATAACCAGCCTGTGTTCCATCTCTATCCATTGAAGTAACTAATAGCTCACCGGCTCCGCTATCTTCCATTTTTTTTGCATATTCCAATGCATCAATGCCACTATTGTTTCTTCCTCCATGAGTGAAAACTTCCCACTTATCTCCATTTTTTTTGGCATCTATTGCAACTACAATACATTGTGAACCAAATTTTTTTGAACTATCAACCACAACTTTAGAATTTTCTACTGCAGCAGTATTAATTGAAACTTTGTCAGCACCGCAGTTCAATAATTTATTAATATCATCAACATTTCTTACTCCACCGCCTACTGTCAGAGGTACAAAACACTTTTTGGAGGTTTTTTCAATGACTTCATAAATAGTCTCTCTATTTTCGTTTGAAGCCGTAATGTCTAAAAAACAAATTTCATCTGCTCCACCGTCACTGTAGATTTTTGCTTGCTCTACCGGATCTCCAGCATCTTTCAGATCAACAAAATTTATACCTTTAACTACTCGACCATTTTTAACGTCTAAGCAGGGTATGATTCTATTTTTAAGCATCTTCTTTAGCTAGCTCCTCTAGTTTAACATCGCCATCGTATATTGCTTTACCAACTATAACACCTTCAACATTTTTAAGTGTTTTAGCTTTTTTGATATCTTCAATTGATGATACTCCGCCAGAAATTACCACAGGGCAATTAGAAATCTCAGCAACTTTTAATGTTTCCTCAAAATTAGGACTCTCTTTTGTTCCATCTTTATTTATATCAGTAAAAATTAATCTACTAATACTATAATCATTCACTTCATTTAAAAAATCTATAGTTGATATGCCTGAACTTTCTTTCCATCCTGACACTGAGAGTTTTCCGTCCTTAGCGTCCAAACCCAAAGCAATTTTTTTTGGAAATCTTTTGCAAGCTTTTTTTAAAAAATTTTTATCTTTTATAGCTGCACTCCCTAAAATAACTTTATCTACACCTATATCAGCATATTCTTGAATACTATCAAAATCTCTCACTCCTCCACCTACCTCTACTTTAAAATCAAATTTTCTCACAATCTCTTTTATAATATCAAGATTTACTGTTTCTCCAGTTAGGGCTCCATCCAAATCGACGATATGAAGATTTTTAAACCCTTTATCAATAAATTGTGTTGCTTGTTCGACTGGTGACATTTCGTATTCAGTCTTTTGATTAAAATCACCTTTAATTAGTCTTACACATTTTTTATCTTTAATATCAATTGCTGGAAATATCTTCATTTATAGATTTGTAATATAATTTATTATTGAGTAAAGTTAAATAAGATCAATTTTATTAGTCAATAGGTAATACGGAGTCTTAAATCTATGAAAAAAATCGTTTGGATAAGCTCATATCCAAAAAGTGGAAATACTTTTTTAAGAGCTATGCTTTCTGCTTTTTTTTATTCAAAAGATGGAACTTTTAAACAAGATTATTTAAAAAATATTTCTGAATTTCCAAGAGATTTTTTTGATTTTAAACCAAAAAACAATTTTCTAAACGAAGTTAAAGAATATGAAAAAGTGCAAAAAAAGATATCTAGTACTGATAAAGAGGTTATTTTTTTAAAAACCCATTCTGCAAATCTTATTATTAATGAAACTTTTCCAACAATTAATAAAGATTTTACAGTATGTTCGATTTACATTGTAAGAGATCCCAGAAATGTAATTTTGTCTCTAAAAAATCATTATAATTTGGATATTAAAAAAAGTCTAAGTCTTTTGACTAATGAAAAAAACTTTATTTCCATGAATAACAAAGACTTATCGAAAGGGTATACACTAACACTTGATTGGGCCTCTAATTACTTAAGTTGGAAAAATCAAAAAAACATAAATACTATATTTATAAAATTTGAAGATTTAGTCTCTGAACAAGACAAAACATTTACATACATACTTAATAAATTAAAAAAATTCATTAACTTTGAAATTAACCAAAAAAAAATTGAAAATGTTATTAAAACAACAAATTTTAAATATCTAAGACAACTTGAAGAGAGGGAAGGATTCATTGAAAATAAAATTATGGGAATTTCTGATAATAAAAATTTCTTCTTTAATAAAGGACCTGAACAGAATTTTAACAAAGATTTGGATCCTGGTATTTTGGAGGAAATTAACAAAAAATATAAAAATCTTCTGTTAGAGCTTAACTATTTAAAAGAATAAAATTAAATAAATTATAAATTTATAAAATTATCAATTATTTTTAATCCAATTTTATCACTTTTTTCAGGGTGGAATTGAGTTCCAAAAATATTTTCTTTTTCAACAGCGCAAACATGGTTAGATGAATAGTCAGTTGTTGCTGAAATAAAATTTTTGTCGACTGGTATAAACTCATAACTATGTACAAAATACATATGAGATTTATCTTTTATATCTTTAAAAATTTTACTCCCTTTCAATATATTGATTTGGTTCCAACCTATGTGAGGAAGCTTATATTTGCCATTCTGGTTGTTAATCTTAGTTACTTTTCCAGAAATCCAGCCTAATCCTTTTGTTTCAGTCTCTTCATATCCGACATCAGCAAACATTTGTAATCCAACACATATTCCAAGAAGAGGTTTTTTATTGATCATTGCAAAATCATTTAATGAGTCAACGAGTCCATTAATAGATTTAAGTGCATCCACACAACTTTTAAAAGATCCCTGCCCTGGTAAAACAACCTTGTCGCTTAATTTGATTTTGCTTACATCAGAGGTAACTTCAATTTTAACTTTATCTTGAGCCACTTCTTTAAATGAGTTTATAACAGAGCTTATATTCCCTGATTTGTAATCAACAATAGTTACGTTCATTAATATTTATAAAGAACCCTTAGTAGATGGAATTACTTTTTTATTTTTTGGATCAATTTCCAATGCAGCTCTAAGTGATCTTGCTAAACCTTTAAAACATGACTCTACTTTGTGGTGACTATTGTCACCATACAAGTTCTCAATGTGTAATGTTATTCCTGCAGATTGTGAGAAAGCTTGAAACCATTCTTTGAATAACTCTGTATCCATTTCACCAAGTTTTTCTACTTTCAAATCTACTTTCCAAATCAAATAAGGTCTGTTTGAAACATCTAATGCTACTCTAGTTAAAGTTTCATCCATTGGTATCATTGCATGAGCATATCTTTTTATACCAATAAATTTTTTTGACGCTTTTTTAAGGCACTCACCAATAGCAATTCCTGTATCTTCTGTTGTGTGGTGGAGATCTATGTGTGTATCACCTTTTGCTTTTACCTTTAAATCTATTGATGAATGTTTAGAAAGTTGTTCAAGCATATGATCAAGAAAACCTATTCCAGTATTGATTTTATACTGACCTTTACCGTCAATATTTAATTCAACGTCAATTTTTGTCTCTTTTGTTTTTCTTGTTATTGATGCTTTTCTCTTCATATATACCTACGTATATCTATATTATCTAATCATATCAACAAAACTAATTTGCCTCTTGAAGATTTAAAATTCGTATCCATTTATAACTTATGACAACAATTGTACTAGTAAGAAAAAAAAATGACGTAGTTGTGGCAAGTGACGGCCAGGTCAGCATGGGAAATACAGTAATAAAAAGCAATGCTAATAAAGTTCGTAAAATTGAGAAAAGAAATGTGATCGCAGGTTTTGCTGGTTCAACAGCAGATGCATTAACTCTTTTTGAAAGATTGGAAGCTAAACTTGAAAAACACGCAGGAAATTTAACTCGAGCCGCAGTCGAGCTAGCAAAAGACTGGAGAACAGATAAATATTTAAGACGTCTTGAAGCGTTAATGGCAATTGGTGATAAAGAAAAAAGTTTTATAATTTCGGGAACAGGAGATGTTTTGGAACCTGAGGGAGATGTAATTGGAATTGGATCTGGTGGAAACTATGCGCTAGCAGCTGCAAAGGTTTTAATGGATACAGAATTAAATGCTGAAGAAGTTGCAAAAAAGGCAATTAAAGTTGCAGCTGATATTTGTGTTTTTACAAATGATAATATTAGAATTGAGAAAATATAATGGAAAAATCAAACATTAAATCATTTCCAAAAAAAAATTCTGAAGAGAAAAAGAACCATATTGACTCACTTTCACCAAGAGAGATTGTATCTGAATTAGATAGATACGTTGTTGGTCAAAATAAAGCTAAAAGGGCTGTTGCTATTGCTCTTAGAAATAGATGGAGAAGACAAGCTTTAAAAGGTGAAATGAGAGATGAAGTTTTACCAAAAAATATACTAATGATTGGGCCAACAGGTGTTGGTAAAACTGAGATATCAAGAAGACTGTCTAAATTAGCTGAGGCGCCTTTTGTAAAAGTTGAAGCTACAAGATTTACAGAAGTTGGTTATGTCGGAAGAGATGTAGAACAAATTATAAGAGATTTACTTGAAATTGCTATTGCAATGGAGAAGGTTAAAAAAAGAAAAGAAGTTCATGCAAAAGCTCAAAAGCTCGCTGAGGAAAGAGTTTTAGATGCTTTAGTAGGAAACAAGGCGAGTGTAGCAACAAGAGAAAGTTTTAGAAAAAGACTTAGAAACGGAGATTTAGACGACAATGAAATAGAAGTTCCAGTTAACGAGAGTGGAAATATGCCAAGCTTTGAAATACCCGGAATGCCTGGAGCTAACATTGGAATGATAAATATTGGTGATATGTTGGGTAAATCAATGGGCAATAAATCAAAGAAGAAAAAGATGACTGTAAAAGAATCTCATGAAATCTTATTAAATGAGGAAGCTGATAAACTTATTGAACAAGATAAGATTATTAAATCTGCAAAAAATGTAACGGAAAATAATGGAATTGTTTTCTTAGATGAGATTGACAAAATTTCTGCTAGGACTGATAGGGTTGGTGGAGACGTATCAAGAGAGGGAGTACAAAGGGATTTGTTGCCTTTAATAGAAGGTACGACTGTAAGTACAAAATATGGTCCAGTAAAAACAGATCATATTTTATTCATAGCATCTGGAGCTTTCCAGCTCGCCAAACCTTCTGACTTACTTCCTGAATTACAAGGAAGATTACCGATAAGAGTTGAGCTCGATGCACTAAACAGTGCAGATTTTAAAAGAATTTTAAAAGAACCAGATAATAGTTTAATTAAACAATATAAAGCTTTATTAAAAACTGAAAATGTTGATTTA
>CACIHL010000028.1 GCA_902586395.1 uncultured Pelagibacteraceae bacterium
AAATGGATCAGGATAGAAGCCAAAAAATATTATACTCAATGCTAATAAAGTAAGAATAGACAACTCAACTTTGTTTAAATCAATTATTTTTAATAATTTTTGATTTGTTAACTCTCCAAATACAACTCTTTTGTAAAGCCACAACATATATGCTGCGCCTAAAATTACACCCAAACTTGCTATTGCTGCCACTAAGAAACTTTTTTTAAATGTTCCCATTAAAATCAAAAATTCACCAATAAAACCAGTTGTTCCTGGTAAGCCCAAAGACCCTAAAGTAAATACCATTAATAAAATAGAATATTTTGGCATTACATTTACCAAACCTCCATAATCATTGATACGTCTCGAATGAGTTCTGTCATAAACAACACCTACTGAGAAAAAAAGTGCAGCAGATACAATACCATGACTAATCATTTGAAATATTCCTCCTTCAACACCTTGTTGAGTGAAAGTAAACAAACCTAATGTTACAAAACCCATATGAGCTACAGATGAGTACGCAATTAGTTTTTTCATGTCGTCCTGCATTAAGGCAACTAACGAAGTATAAATAATTGCAATTAAGCTAATAACAAAAATAAACGGAACAAAATATTCTGACGCAACAGGAAATAGTCCAATTGAAAATCTTATAAATCCATATCCTGCCATTTTAAGTAAGATAGCTGCTAATAAAACTGAACCTGCAGTTGGTGCTTCAACATGGGCGTCGGGCAGCCATGTATGTACTGGCCACATTGGTGTTTTTACTGCAAAAGATGAAAAGAATGCTAACCAAAGTAAGTTTTGGTATTTTGGATCAATGCCTAACTTATAAAGTTCCTCTACATCGGTCGTGCCTGCTATCCAATAAATAGATATTACCGCTATTAACATTAAAACTGAGCCAAGAAGAGTAAATAAAAAAAACTTGAATGCAGAATACACGCGTCTTTCTCCACCCCAAATACCAATGATTAAAAACATCGGTATTAAACCTCCCTCAAAAAATAAGTAGAAAATTACCAAATCTAAAGAGCAAAAAACTCCAATCATTAAAGTTTCCATTAATAAGATTGCTATTAAAAACTCTTTAAGTCTATTCTTTATAGATGAGTTAACTGAAAAAATACAAAGTGGGGTTATGAAAGAAGTTAAAATGATAAATAATATTGAGATTCCATCTACTCCGACTTTGTAATTGATAAAATCTTTTATCCAGACTCTACTTTCTACAAACTGAAATTCATAACTAGATTGATCAAAAATTAACCATAAGTAAATAGATATTAAAAAATTAATGATTGATACAAATAAAGAAACATACTTTATGCCTGTAATATTTTTTGAATTAATGAAAAAAAGAAATAGTGCACCAATTGAAGGCAAAAGGATTAGTGAAGAAATAATTGGGAAATTCATCATTTAATAATCAAATAAGTCAGTATTAAAGAAAAGCCAATCAACATTATAAATGCATATTGATAAATAAAACCATTCTGAAATTTTACTGCTTTTATAGACAACCCTTTAATAAGATTTGATATACCATCTGGTCCAAATCTATCTATTGTTAAACCATCAATCTTTTTCCAAAAAAATAGACCTAGTTTTTTACAAGGTTCTACAAAAATATAAGAATAAAGCTCATCAAAATACCATTTCCTTTTTAAAAAATTTATTAATGGATAATTAGTTTTTGTAAAATTTTCTAATACACTTTTGTCCTTCAAAAATAAGTAATAAGAAATCGGTATGCTTAAGGTAACTATAGTCGGGGTCAATAAAATAAACCACAGTGGAGGATGATCTTCACTCAATGGCTCTAAAAACTTAATAGACTCTCCCCAAAAATTAACACTACTTTGATTGCCTATTAATAGTTCTTTAAAAAAGAAACCGGCAAAAATTGAACCTAAACCAAGAATTATAAGTGGCAAAACCATTACCGCCGGTGACTCATGAATTTTTTCGTATTTGACTTCTTGATTTTTGTAATTTCCGTGAAAAGTTTTAAAAAATAATCTCCAAGAGTAAATTGCTGTTAACATAGCCGTAACAATTCCAATACCAGCGGCGTAAATACCTGTTACATTTCCTCTTAAATAAGCAAATTCAATAATTGCATCTTTAGAATAAAAACCAGATAAGAAGGGGAAGCCAGTTAAAGCTAATGTGCCCACCAGCATTAAGGCGTAAGTGTAAGGGATCTTTTTGTAAACCCCACCCATTTTTTCAATATTCTGTTCATCTTTAAAAGAGTGTATTACAGAACCAGCTCCTAAAAAAAGTAAAGCCTTAAAAAAAGCATGAGTAAATAGATGAAACATTGCAACGTTATATGCACCTACACCAGTTGCAAAGAACATATATCCAAGCTGGCTACATGTTGAATAAGCAATTATCTTTTTTATATCGGTTTGGACTAATGCAATTGTAGCAGCAAAAAAAGCTGTACTCATTCCGATAACAGTAATTATATTGAGTGCTAATTCTGAATATTCATAAATAGGAGAACATCTTACAACTAAAAAAACACCTGCTGTAACCATTGTTGCGGCATGGATTAATGCTGATACAGGTGTTGGTCCTTCCATTGCATCGGGTAACCAAGTGTGTAAAAAAATCTGAGCTGATTTTCCCATTGCACCTATAAATAACAATATGCAAATTAAATCTATTGATTTGAATTCAAAACCAAGAAAATTTATATTTTTTGCATTCAAAGTTTGAATTTGATTGAATACTTCATCATAATTAACTGTTCCAAAATAATAAAAAATTAAAAAAATACCAAGAGCAAAACCAAAATCTCCAACCCTATTTACCACGAAAGCTTTAATGGCTGCCGCATTTGCAGCTTTTTTTTTAAACCAAAAACCAATCAAAAAATATGAACAAAGACCTACTCCTTCCCATCCAAAGAATAATTGTAAAAAATTGTCTGAAGTAACCAGCACTAACATTGCAAATGTAAATAAAGATAAATAAGACATGAATCTCGGTTTGTGAGGATCGTGAGACATATAACCAATTGAGTAGATATGAACCAACGCCGAAACAAGCGTTACCACAACCATCATGAGTGAGGATAGTGCATCTACTTTTATGGACCAATTTACATTTAAAGTACCTGAGTTTATCCAACTAGAAATTAATAAATTATTTGAGTATTCATAATTTATTACTTTTAAAAATACTATTATTGAAAGGATAGAAGAAATACTAACAAAAAGACTTGTCATAAATTGGGAATATTTTTGGTCAAATTTATTCCCAAAAAAACCAGCAATAAATGCACCAAGCAATGGTAAAAAAACTATGAAATATTCCATATTAACCTTTTAGATTTTCAATTTCTTCGACTCTTATTGTTCCTGCGTTACGATAATAGACTACTATTATTGCTAAACCGATAGCTGCTTCAGCTGCTGCAACGGTCAAAATAAATAAAGTAAATATTTGGCCAGATAAGTCCTGAAGAAATATTGAGAAAGATACTAGATTGATATTTACTGCTAACAATATTAATTCAATGCTCATTAAAATAACAATTACATTTTTTCTATTTAAGAATATTCCAATTACACCAATAGTAAAAATGATTGCCCCTAATGTCAGATAATGTCCAAGGGAAACTTCAAACATCTATTTTAACTCCCTCTTTTGATTTAACTTCTACTAGCTCAACACCTTGATTTTTTTCTCTAGATATTTGACTAAAATAATTTTGTCTTTTAACTCCTTCTCTTTTCCTAAATGTGAGAACGATTGCTCCAATCATAGCTACAAGTAATATCATCCCTGAAATTTGAAATAGATGAATGTATTCTGTATATAATACACTCCCTATAGTATGAGTATTTGTAGAATTTGAAATCTGACTATCAGAAAAGTTTTTGATAATGTCAGGTTTGTATTTCCATCCTCCAATTACGATTATTAATTCAAAAAAAATAATCAAACTTACAATTAGTCCTATAGGTATATGCGTGCTTGTATCACTTGATTTGAACCATTGATTTTTTTGCTGAGCGACATTTAACATCATAACTACAAATAAAAATAAAACTGCAACAGCTCCAACATAAACAATTAACATTATCATTCCTAAAAATTCTGCACCTATCATAATAAAAAGGCATGAAATCGATATAAAATCTAATATAAGAAAGAAAACAGAATGAACAGTATTCTTGGAGGCAGTTACCATTATCGCAGAAATTATTGCAACAAATGAAAAAAAATAAAAAAATATAGCGTGTGCTAACATTTACTATTATCTATACGGGTTATCAGCTTTTATATTTGCAGCTAAAACATTCTCCCATCTATCTCCATTTTCTAAAAGCTTTTCTTTATTGTAATAAAGTTCTTCCCTAGTATGTGTTGCAAATTCAAAGTTTGGACCTTGCACTATAGCATCAACCGGACACGACTCTTCACACAAACCACAATAGATACATTTTAACATATCAATATCGTATCTTGTGGTTTTTCTGCTTCCGTCTTCTCTAGCTGTAGACTCTATTGTTATTGCTTGAGCAGGACAAACAGCTTCACAAAGTTTACATGCTATACATCTTTCTTCACCGTTTGGATATCTTCTTAAGGCGTGCTCTCCCCTATATCGTGGTGAAATCTTTCCTTTTTCAAAAGGATAATTTAGCGTTTTTTTGGGTTTAAATAACTCCTTTATAGCTATCCACAAGCCTGTCAAAAAATCTATTAAAAATACTGTTTTAAATATTCGAAATATATTCATAGTTTAATATACAGGTAATAAGTCAAAATATAGTAAATAACCAGAAGTTAATACTACCCAAATTAACGAGAAAGGTAAAAAAACCTTCCATCCAAGCCTCATAAGTTGATCATATCGATATCTTGGCACAATAGCTTTTATAAGTGCGAACAAAACAAACAAAAACAAAATTTTAAATATTAGCCATGCCGGTGGAGGTACCATTTCAAATAATGGGGTATCTATTGGTGCTAACCAGCCACCAAAAAAAAGGATTGATCCAAGCGCGCACATCAACAAAATATTTGCATATTCACCCAACCAAAACATTGCATACATCATGCCACTATACTCTGTTTGATAACCCGCAACTAATTCAGCCTCTGCTTCAGGTAAATCAAATGGTGGTCTATTTGTCTCTGCAAGCGAGGAAATAAAGAAAATCACAAACATTGGGAATAAAGGAATTACAAACCAAATTTTCTCTTGAGCTAAAACTATATCACTTAAGTTTAATGAACCAACGCACAATAAAACATTAATGATTATTACACCGATAGAAACTTCATAAGAGACCATTTGTGCAGCAGATCTTATTGAGCCTAAAAATGGATACTTTGAATTTGAGGCCCAGCCACCCATTATTATTCCATAAACACCCAAAGAGGAAATTGCAAATATGTAAAGAATACCAACATTTATGTCAGCTAAAACATAATCTTCACTGAAAGGAATTACTGCCCATGCAATAAGTGCTAAAGTCATTGTAACTATTGGGGCTAAAATAAATATAATTTTATTCGAACTTGCCGGTATTATAATTTCTTTGAAGATATATTTGAGCGCGTCTGCTAAAGTTTGAAATAAACCGAAGGGACCTACTACATTTGGCCCTCGTCTTTTTTGAACAAAAGCCCAAATTCTTCTATCGAGCCACACAATCATTGCTACTGATACAAGAACAGGAATTAAAACATAAAGTATTTTGTAAATTTCAGAAAATAATAAAATTAAGTATTCCATTTAACCGTCAGTTCCAGTTTTCAAAGAAACAATTTTTAAATTTCTACATTCTGCCATTGTCTTTGAAGATCTTGCTATAACGTTGGTAAAATAATAATCAATTTTATCCACGAAAATTTCTTCTTTTATGAAATCATTTTTCATTGTTTCACCATTTTTTTCTGTTTTTTGATTAAGATAATTTAAAAAAATTATCTATTAATTCTTGTTTATTCGTATAAAGACTTTTACCCTTAAGTTTCTTTGACAATTCATTAACTATTTCCCAATCTTCCTTTGCTTCACCAGGTGGATAGGAAGCCTTAAA
>CACIHL010000029.1 GCA_902586395.1 uncultured Pelagibacteraceae bacterium
GTTAGGTGTTGTTGCTGCAATTGGTTTTTTAACAAAGTATTTGTTCGTTTACTTGCTTTTATCAGTAGTAATGGTTTTTGCTTATGAATTTTTTATTACTAAAACTAGAAAAATAGATTTTAAACATTATTTACCAATTGAAATATTTTTTGTTTTATTAGTTCCACATTTAATTTGGCTTTTTCAAAATGATTTTGTAACAATTAAATATGCTTTTAGTAGAGCTGGATTGGTAGATTATAGTTTTTTTAATCATTTAAAATTTCCATTTATATTTTTGATAAAACAAATCGGAATACTAATTCCTTTTTTTATTCTTTGTTATTTTGTAATAAAAAAAATTAAAATAAAATTTGATATAAAAGATAAAAAAAAATATTTTATTCTACTAATAAATTTTCTACCAATATTTTTAATGTTTGTGACTTCAGTAGTCACTGGCTCAAAAATAAGAACAATGTGGATGACACCTTTTTATCTCTTTTTTGGAGTTCTTATTTTAAGTATGTTTGATATTAAAGACGACGATCAAACGTTTAAAGAATTCTTTAAACCATTTTTAATTTTGTTTTTGTTGTCTCCTATTACATATGGGTTGGTCTCAATAATAAGTGAAAATAAAAGAACTGATTATAAGGGTAAAGTTGAAGCCAATAAAGTTCTTCAAGTTTGGCAAAAAGATTTTACAGAGTCAATTAATGTAGTTTTAGGAGATGAGTGGTACGCAGGCAATATATCTTACCACATGGAAGGAAGACCTGTATGGCTTGGCGAAATTAATCAAAAAAATGTTGATTTGTTAAATGCATATATTTGTACTAAAAAAGTTTGCGTAGGTTATAGATGAAAAAAATAATAATCTTAATTCCAGTTTACAACGATTGGCAGTCTCTTGAAAAACTTATTGAAGATATAAATTTGAAGGTAAAAAATATTAATTGTAAGTTCTCAATTTTTGTAATTAACGATGGATCGACAGAGGAACATGATGATAAAAGATTCTCCACAGAGGAAATCAAAGTTGAAGTTATCAGTTTATTAAAAAATGTTGGTCATGCCAGATCTATTGCAACTGGTTTAAAATATATTTATGAAAAAGAGGATTTCGACTATGTAATTCCAATGGATGGTGATGGGGAGGACAGACCTGATGAAATTACTAAATTTATTGAAAGCACAGATTATTACGTTGAAAAAGCTATAGTTGGTGAAAGAATAAAAAGATCTGAAGGATCAGTTTTTACATTTTTTTATGTAATACATAAATTTTTGACATATTTATTTACTGGAAAAAATATCAAATTTGGAAATTTTACCTGTTTACCTAAATCAGTGGTTAAAAAGTTTATCATAGAAAAATCTTCCTGGAATAGTTTTTCTGGATCGCTTGTTAAAATTGAAAAAAGTTTTGGATCTATTAAATCAACTAGAGGTAAACGTTATTTTGGGCCATCGAAAATGAGTTTTTTAAATCTAGTTAAACATAGTTTATCTATTATCTCGGTTTTTAAGCTTAATGTTATTGTAAGATCAATTTTATTTTTTGTAATTTATTTTGCCATCATAAATAAAAATATTTCCTTAATTACTATCTTTCCTCTATTTTTACTTATCCTATTTTTATCTATTATTTTTAACTTATCCAATAGAGAAAATATCAAAGAATTCGATGCCTCACTTTCAAACATTGGAGATGTACGTCCGCACTAGTTTGCTAATATTTTAGGTAAAGAATAAAAATCTGCTGTATCAATTTTTGAGGAATATTGTCTTCTCATACTCCATTTTTTATTTATCCCTGCACTTGCCAAGCTAATTGTTGATCTTCCATACCTATAGTTAGTGTTATCAATAGATTGCATTAAGTTTTTAATTCTTTCATCTTTTGTAGACTTAAATAAACTATTTCCTTTTTCAGAGTCAGATAAACCTGACAAAATTATACCAGCTTTTTGATATTTGAATCCATCTTTATATATTAGATCAAGACCTGTAAGAGCGTTTTTAACTATTTCAATACTATTATTTGTGGCGATAGGAAAATCGATTGTCTTTGAATTTGAATAGAATATACCCTTATTTTGAAAAGGACTTGTTCTTATAAAAACTGTGATAGATTTACAGACTAGTGACTCGGATCTAATTTTTTCTGCTGCATTTAAACAGTAGCTTGTTACAGATTCTTTCAGTTCCCTGAGTTTTTCTACTTTCTTTCCAAATGATCTTGATACACAACAACTTTTTCTTTTTGTTTGTTTAGTTTCAATTTCAATACAAGGAACACCTCTAAGCTCCATAGCGGTTCTTGAACTAAGAACGTTTTTTGTTTTTTTAATCCAAGTATTTGAAGCATTCTTTAATTGTTTTGCATTATAAATTCCGTTTTTGATATAAAACTTTGATAGTTGTTTTCCAACTCCCCATATATCTCTTACTTCAACCTTTTCTAATATTGGGTCTAAGTCCTTAATATTGACTAAACTTACAACACCCGACTTTTGTTTTTTTGCTATATGATTTGCAACTTTGCTCAAGGTTTTAGTTTCAGCTATTCCAATACTAGTTGGTATACCAGTCCACTGTAAAACAGTATTTCTAATTTCTTTACCAACATCTTTTACTTCTTTATCTGAAAAATTAGACAAATCTAAAAAAGCTTCATCAATGGAATAAACTTCTATTTTTGAGTTAAATCTTTTTAGTGTTCGCATTACTCTTCGTGATATGTCCCCATATAGAGAATAGTTTGAAGAAAATACCTGAACGTTGTTTTTTATAATAATATTTCTTGCTTTAAAATAAGGCTCTCCCATTTTAATCCCTAAAGCTTTAGCTTCGTTAGATCTTGATATTATACACCCATCGTTATTAGAGAGAACTACCACAGGTAGCCTTCTTATTTTTGGGTTGAATAATCTTTCACAAGAAACATAGAAAGAATTACAATCTATCAATGCAATTTTTTTAGTATACAGAGTGGATGACATAAGTTACGACCCCCCAAACAAAAACATCTGCTTCTTCATTTATTAAAATTCTATCCTCAAATTTTTTAGATCCAGAGGTTAGAAATTGTTTATCACTTTCTTTAACAAAACTTTTGACAACAAGTTCGTCGTGAACATTTGCTATAACAGTAGAAAAATTTTTAGGCTTTAGGCTTTTATCTACAACTAATAGATCTCCGTCATAAATTCCTGCATTGACCATAGATTTACCCTGCACTCTAATTATAAAAGTTGCAGGAACATTCTTTATGAGGTGAACATTTAGATCTATGTCTTCCTCAATGTAGTCTGTAGCTGGTGAAGGAAAACCTGCTCCAGCTTTGTGCAAGTAATAGGGTATAGTTAGCTTCATAAATGTTCTTATTTTGTTCTTTTACAATTAATAGCCTAATAAATCGATATAGTCAAATAGGTTGTATTTTGAGTCTGAAATTGAATCAAAAGTGAATCAAAACGAGAACACTGAAACCACATTTTGATACGTTGTGGATAACTTTTACAAGGGATAGAGTAAAAAGAGATGAAAAAACTAACATGCCACTGCGGAGCAATAGAAATAAAAATAAAATTAAAAGAAAAATTAAATGATTATTACAGATGCAACTGTTCTATTTGTAAAAGAAAAGGCTCTATAACAACAATAGTGAACAAGAAAGATTTGGAAATAGTAAAGGGTGCGGAAAAAATTAAATGTTACCAATTCAATACAAAAGCAGCAAAGCACTTTTTTTGTTCAGTCTGTGGAATAAATACCCATAATTTAAGAAGGAGTGATCCAAATACATATGGAGTGAACGTTGGATGTTTGGAAGATATATCAACCAAAGAATTATTTGAACTTAATGTGAGAGTGAACGATGGTAAAAATCACAAGATGGATAGAATTGGAAAATGATTAAAAAATTAACATGTCATTGTGGTGAAGTTGAAGCTGAAGTAAAAATACCTGAAACAGGTATTGAAAAATTCATGAGATGCAATTGTTCTTTATGCAAAAGAAAAGGATACATAATTGGTGTAGTAGGAGAAAACGATTTCAAATTAATTAAGGGTGAAAAAACATTAAAACTTTACCAATATTACACAAAAGTTGCTAAACACTATTTCTGTTCTATATGTGGTATTCATACTCACAATAGACCAAGAATTAATCCAAAAATTTACGGAATAAACATCGCATGTATTGACGACATAGATACTTTTGCTTTAAAAGATGTTCCAGTCAATAATGGTGAAAATCACCCATTAGACCAAAAAAAATAAGATGCAAAATTATAGAGAGTGTTTTGAAAAAGTAAGGAAAGATTGTGTAAAATACATACAGTCACAAGAAACAAAAAAAGAAAAGTTTAAAAACAAAGATCAAATGATAAAATCTTATATAATTCCTTTGTGTTTTTGGATTAACAAAAAAAGGAAAAATAAAAAAACTTTGCTCGTGGGTCTTGCAGGAGGCCAGGGGACTGGAAAAACAACAATTTCAACTTTATTAAGATTGGTACTTATCAAGTATTTTAAGTTACAAGTTTTCAAAATTTCTATAGATGATTTTTATAAAACTAGAAAAGAAAGAATTTTATTATCAAAAAAAAAGCATCCTTTGTTACTTACAAGAGGGGTTCCAGGCACCCATGACATACAATTAATGATTAATCTTTTTAGGAAAGTTAAAAAAAATACATTTAGACCAATTAGTATTCCAAAATTTGATAAGTCAATTGATGATAGGTGTAAAAAAAATAGTTGGTTCAAATTAAAAAAGAAACCAGATATTTTAATTTTGGAAGGTTGGTGCGTTGGCGCTAAACCTGAAAATAAAAAATTTTTAAATAGACCAATAAATGTTCTAGAAAAAAATGAAGATAAAAAAAAGATTTGGAGAAGTTATGTTAATAATCAACTTAAATTGAAATATTCAAAACTCTTTGATCAGTTGGATAGTCTGTTATATTTAAAAGCTAAAAATTTTAAATTATTAAAAAGGTGGAGATTGAAACAAGAAAAAAAACTAAAAATTAAAAGTGGAACAAAGAAAAATTCTAAAATTATGAATGAGAGAGAAGTTGAAACTTTTATGATGACTTATCAAAGAATAACTCAAAATATGTTTAAGCATACTCCAAAATATTCTTCAGCGGTTATTGATCTTAACGAAAACCATCAAATTAAAAAGGTAAAATTTAAACATGCTTAATTTTTTTAAAATAATATTTTTAATTTCATTTTTTTCGATACAAAATTTGTATGCAGCAGATTTTTATAAGGCTTTGCAAGATGCTTATTTAAGTAATCCAGAATTAAATGCAGAAAGAAAAAACATTTCAGTATCTGAAGAGGATTTAA
The DNA here is from genome assembly GCA_902586395.1 of uncultured Pelagibacteraceae bacterium. Lineage (GTDB taxonomy): Bacteria > Pseudomonadota > Alphaproteobacteria > Pelagibacterales > Pelagibacteraceae > Pelagibacter. The sequence goes on from CACIHL010000029.1 coordinate 5,352, forward strand.
AAATTTCAAAAAGTGAGTTTTTACCTTCTGTTACAATTACTGGCACCAAAAGTGAAGCAACTACCAAAAAATTAACAGATCGTGATGGAACAGATGCTTCCATTACTGATGTAGATACCGAAACACAAACTGTCACGATAGAGCAAAAAGTTTTTCAAGGTCTAGGTGTAAAAGCAGATCTTGAAAAAAGTAAAATTGGAGTAGACTTAGCAAAAGCAAAATTATTAAAGAAAGAACAAGAAGTTATACTAAGTGCAGCTGAGGCATTTACTGGAGTTATCTTAGCAAATAAGAAATTTAAGATAAATAAAGAAAACTTAGATTTATTAGAAAGACAAGTTGAAACTGATCAAAATAGACTTGAAAGTGGAATAATAACTTTAGCAGATTTAGCTCAATCAGAGTCATCTTTAGCTGGAGCACAAGCTCAATTTATCAGCTCTCAAAACGATTTAGTAACTGCTAAACTTCTTTACGAAAAAATTATAGGTCCACTAGATGATATTGATAGCTTAGGTGAAGATGTAAATATAGAATTTGATATTCCGACATCCCTTCAAAATGCAATTCAAATTTCAAAAGGGAACAATCCAGATCTTACAATCGCTAAATTAGAATATGATCAATCTGAAAAGGATGTTAAAATTGCTCTTTCTGAATTTTCACCTT
>CACIHL010000030.1 GCA_902586395.1 uncultured Pelagibacteraceae bacterium
CATCGTTTCCATCAATGGAGTACATAAAAAATCTTGAAGTAAACAAACGAGCAAAAGAAATTATTGAGATGCCTTTTGGATCATTACCTTTTTTGTATAAATATTTACCTTTTAAGTTTGCAGCTTTTATTGATAAATTTGGAGTTAATTTATCCTACATTTTCACAATTGTACTTATATTAAGATACATAGGATTTCCTACACCATTTAAATATTATCAAAAGCTAATGGCACATATTTACTTCAAAAAAATTGAAAAAATATATAATAAATCATTAAATAGTAAACTTTCAGAACTAGATATTAAAACTCTGAAAGAATCTGAAAAACGTTTTGAGGAATTTATCGAAAACGAACAAGCGTCTAAGATAATCAGAGAAATTAAAAAAAAAATTTAATTTATTTAATCTTATTATAAAGGTCTTTTGCGCTCAACCATCCATTTTCTAATCTTGGGCCACTAAACCAATCACCACAAAGTCCAAGACCAATTTTTTTATCCCAATAGCTTTGGATGTTCAAAGGTTTTGAATTTGAGGAATATTTCCATCCATGGATATGTGTGAAGTATATTTTTTTAATTTTAATTTTAGTTAATTTTTTAAACTTGTTAATTAAATAATTTGTGAAGTATTTTTTTTTGTTTTTATAGTTATCAGTGTGTTTTTTTCCATACTCAAAAGTACTTTGCAGAACCCATAAGTCCTTATCAAATTTAAATCTTTTTTTTGAATTTTCATATGAAACCCAACCTAAATCTGAATCATTAGTAAAAAAACTACTGAATTTATTGCCTGTTTTATTTGTCATCAACAAAACCGTTATACTTGCGTTCATTATAACTTTATTATTAAAAAGTTTTGTTTTAACAAATCTAGAAGTTAATTTTTTTGATTGAGGAAAAGGTGCTGTTATAATCAAGTTTTTTGAAAATATAAAACTGTTATCTTTAAATTTTAGATGCCAGCAATCTTTATGTCTTTTAATTCCAATTAATTCTGATTGAAATTTACAATCGATATCTTTCAACAAATATTTGCTAATGTCGTTATTACCCTTGAAACCAATTAATTTAATATGTTTTTTATCTCTTCTAACCCTTTCATTTAAAAATTTATGATTGCCTTTCCAGTGCTTAATAACTCTTTTTTTTATGAGACTGTTAGTAAATGATTTAAATTCTTTCGATCTTGGTGATAGATATTGAAGACCGTGATCAAATCCTATATTTCCCTTATATCTTTTAAAAGAACTTCTCCCACCTGCCCCTTTTGCTTTATCATACAATAAAAGTTTGTATTTTTTGTTTAAACAATTTGCAATTGTCGATCCTGATATACCTGATCCAATAATACAAAAGTCCAACATTATTCAGATGGTTTGAAGATTAAGCAAAGGCCATTGTTACAAAAACGTTTACCAGTTTTTCCCGGACCATCTGCAAATACATGCCCGTGATGCGCTCCACAAGTAGCACAATGATATTCTATTCTTTTCATTCCAAAAGAATAATCTACTTTTGTATTAAAAGCTCCTGGAACTGCTTCTGTAAAAGACGGCCACCCTGTTCCGCTATCATACTTTGCAACAGAGTCAAAAAGTAATGCTCCGCAGTTAGCACAGTGATAAGTACCTTTTCTTTTTTCATTTAATAAAGAACTAGTAAATGCCCTCTCTGTTCCTTGATTAAACATTATATCTTTTTGTTGACTTGAAAGATTTTGATTTATAATTTTTTTTGTAGCAGCATAGATTGTTTTTATTGGGGAACATAAAAATAAGAGAGAATAACTCAAAATTTTGAGAATATTTCTTCTTTTTAAAATCATTAAAAATTATATTAAAGATTTTTGAGGTTTCATGTCATTCTTCTTAATTCCAGCAACCTCAACTGGTTTTTTCATTGCGTCTCTTCTAAATGGCTCACCTAATTCTTGATTTAAAATAATCTCTATAAAGGTAGTAATTCCTTTTTTTTGGTCTTCACAAGATTGTTTAATTGCCTTTGTTGTTTCTTCCATAGTTTTGCACGAAACACCTTTTAAACCACACGCGTTGGCGACTTTCGCAAAACTTAGCTCTGGGTCTAATTCTGTTCCAATAAAATTATCATCAAACCATAATATAGAATTTCTTTTTTCAGCACCCCATTGATAATTTCTAAATATAACCATTGTAATAGCCGGCCATTCTTCTCTGGCACATGAACTCATTTCATTCATACTTATTCCAAATGCACCATCGCCAGCAAAACCAATTACAGGTGTATCTGGGCATCCAATCTTTGCACCTAAGATTGCTGGAAATCCGTAACCACAAGGTCCAAATAAACCTGGAGCCAAATATTTTCGCCCTTTTTCAAAAGTCGGGTAAGCATTTCCTATCGCGCAATTATTACCAATGTCACTCGATATTATTGCATCTTTAGGCAGCGCATCCTGTATCGCTCTCCATGCTTGTCTTGGGGACATTCTATCTTTATCTCTTTCTCTTGCCTCTTTATTCCAGACTGTTCCAGGATCATCTTCTTCATGATCTAGCCCAGCTAAAGTTTGTAGCCAAGCAGATTTGGTTTTGTGAATTAAATTTTTTCTCTCTTCTCGACCTGAATTACCAGCATCAGATGAAAGTTTATCCAATATTTGTTGGGCAACTTGTTTTGCATCACCGCATATTCCTACTGTAACTTTTTTTGTTAAACCGATTCTATCTGGATTCATATCAACTTGAATTATAGTTGCATTTTTAGGCCAATAATCAATTCCGTAGCCAGGTAAAGTTGAAAAAGGGTTTAATCTTGTTCCAAGTGCAAGCACAACATCAGCTTTTGAAATTAATTCCATTGCAGCTTTTGAACCGTTGTAACCTAAAGGTCCTACAGCAAGTGGATGGCTTCCAGGAAAACTATCATTATGTTGGTATCCATTGCACACTGGCGCATCTAGCTTCTCAGATAATTTTTTACATTCTTCTATTGCTCCACCAATAACTACTCCTGCACCTGATAAGATTACAGGAAATTTCGCCTTTGATAATAAGCTTGAAGCTCTTTCAATTGCATCTTTTCCTCCACCTTGTCTTTCAAATCTGACAATAGGTGGAAGTTCTATATCGATGACTTGTGTCCAGTAATCTCTTGGTACATTTATTTGTGCTGGCGCAGATCCTCTAAAAGCCTTTTCAATTACTCTATTTAATACTTCAGCCATCCTAGATGGATCTCTAACTTCTTCTTGATAACAAACCATGTCTTTAAATAAATTCATTTGTTCTACTTCTTGAAATCCGCCTTGACCCATTGTTTTATTTGCAGCTTGTGGAGTTACAAGTAATAGAGGTGTATGGTTCCAATACGCTGTTTTGATAGGTGTTACTAAACCTGTAATACCTGGACCATTTTGGGCAATCACCATTGACATTTTTCCAGTTGCTCTAGTGTAACCATCGGCAATTAATCCTCCATTGGTTTCATGTGCAACATCCCAAAAAGTTATACCAGCTTTTGGAAACAAATCTGAAATTGGCATGAATGCCGAACCAATTATTCCAAACGCGTGTTCTACTCCATGCATTTGAAGAACTTTGATAAAAGCTTCTTCTGTAGTCATTTTTGTCATAAAAATTCTCTATAATTTTTAATTGCAATCGAGAAATTAATATATAAATTCTTTGAAAGTTTCTACTAAGAAATCGTCACAATGGCAAAAACAGATATAATTATACACGATAAAAAAGATAATGTTGGCGTAATTGTTATAGAAAAAGTGAAAAAAGGCCAAGATTGTGGTTGTTGGATAATGGAAGATGATACATCTTCAAAAGTTAAATCAGAGTCAGAAATACCTCTTGGTCATAAAATAGCTTTACGGGATTTAAAAGAAGGTGACACTATAATTAAATATGGTCATGACATAGGGAAAGTGGTCAAATCTATCAAAAAAGGTGACCACGTCCATGTTCATAATGTAAAAACAAAAAAGTGGTAATATGCAAATTCCGAAAAGTTTTTTAGGTTTTAAAAGAGAAAACGGGAGAGCAGGAACAAGAAATCACGTAATTATTCTTCCAGTTGATGATATTTCAAACGCGTGTGCTGAGGCAGTAGCTAATAACATTAAAGGAACAATAGCGCTTCCACATTCATATGGCCGATTGCAATTTGGTGCAGACCTAGAGCTCCATTTTAGAACAATGATTGGAACAGGAAGAAATCCAAATGTAGCAGCTGTGATTGTAATTGGAATTGAACCTAAATGGACAAAAAGAATTGTTGATGCGATAGCAAAAACTGGAAAACCTGTTGAAGGTTTCAGTATCGAAGGTGTTGGAGATATAGATACAATTGCAAAAGTTTCAAAAAAAGCTCAAGAGTTTTCAATGTGGGCTTCTGAAAAACAAAGAGAAGAATGTCCTATTAGTGATCTATGGATATCTGTAAAATGTGGAGAATCCGACACTACTTCAGGTCTAGCCTCTAATCCAACTGTTGGAAACTTAATGGATAAACTTGAACCATTAGGTGTTCATTTGTGTTTTGGAGAAACTTCAGAACTTACTGGAGCTGAAAACGTATGTTCAAAAAGAGGTAAAACGAAAGAGGCTCAAGATAAATTTATGAAAACTTGGAATTCATACAATGACTTTATATTGAAGGAAGCAACTAACGATTTGTCAGAAAGTCAACCTACAGCTGGAAATATTGCTGGTGGGTTA
>CACIHL010000031.1 GCA_902586395.1 uncultured Pelagibacteraceae bacterium
TTCCTGAATTATCAAAACTTCCAATGACGGCTTGTATTCCAAATCCACCCCTTTGTCTTCCTCTTCCAGAAATGGTCCCTTCATTAGTTAAAGTTGTTATCGGACTATCTCCAGCTCCATTGATACCTTTTCCAATTCGGTTTGAGGTACTGACGGTAAAAGCTGATATGGTGCCACTAGCAGAATTTGTCAATTCAGAGATCGTAGTTGAAGAATCTACATTGATACCATACACAACATTTTGAGATGTTTCAGCACTGATTGTTCCCGCATTACTTATGGTATAAGTGCCTCCATTATCTAGATCAACTGCCTTTGTGCCTAGACCTTGATCTATGGTAGTTCCGGAAGGGTTATTGACATTCGCATCGTTTACTTCTGCTTTAGCAGCAGGAATAATTCCAGCAGTAATCAATGCAATTGTCACTGCAGTTTGAATTTTTTTCTTAATTGAATTATCTAAATTCATAACTGTTTCCGATTATTTTTGTTGAATATGCCTTTTATATTCTATTTTATACTTTTTCACTGAGTTTTTCTATAGACTTTCTGCCTTTTTTTGAAAAGCATCTGCTATTTTATTTAGGCCAAATTGAAAAGATTTTTCCATTATTAGACTTAAAAACTTATTTTTAATCTCAAAATCAACATCAAATTGAACTTCTGTATAATTTTCTTTTTGTATAAATTTCCAGTTATTTTCTAGATGCTTTAAAGGACCACCAATGTTTGTTACATGGATTGTATCATCATGTTTGTTATATCTAACATCACTTTTATAAGTATCTACAAAAGGTTTTTTTCCAATTGTTAAGTCAGCAATTATCGCTATTTCATCTTTATGATCATTTCTCTCGTAAACTTTTGAGTCTATACAAAAAGGAATGAATTCTGGATATTTTTCAATATCCAAAACAAAATCTATTAACTTTTGTTTTTCACGTCCTATATTACGCGTTACTGAGGCCTTAGGCATTAATTCAAATTAAGTCTATTATTTTGTAACTTAGCGAAATCTTCATCAGCATGGTAAGAAGATCTTGTTAAAGGTGAAGATGAAACTAATAAAAAACCTTTTGCTCTAGCGATACTTCCTAATTCATCAAATTCTTGAGGTGTGTAATATCGATCTAATGGGAAATGTTTTACTGAAGGTTGTAAATATTGACCTATAGTTAGGAAATCAACATCAGCTGATTTAAGATCATCCATTACTTGTAATATTTCATCTTTGTTTTCACCCAACCCAACCATTATTCCAGATTTAGTAAAAACTTTTTTATTCATTTTTTTTGCATTCTTTAAAAGTTCTAGAGAAGCAAAATATCTTGATCCAGGTCTTACTTTTAAATACAAGCTTGGAACTGTTTCTATGTTGTGATTGAACACATCAGGATTAGCTTCTAAAACTTTCTTATAGGCCTCCCCTTTTCTCAAAAAATCAGGAGTTAAAACCTCTATTGTTGTATTTGGATTTGTTTTTCTTGTTTGATTTATAACATTAAAAAAATGATTTGAACCTCCATCCTCTAAATCGTCTCGGTCAACAGATGTAATAACAACATGTTTTAAATTTAATTTTTTTACAGCTTGAGAAATCTTAATTGGTTCCATTTCATCAAGATTGCTAGGTTTACCAGTTTTTACATCACAAAAACCACAAGCACGAGTGCATGTATCACCCATAATCATAAAAGTTGCATGTCTTTTACTCCAGCATTCAGTGATATTTGGGCAGTTGGCTTCCTGACATACTGTAACTAAATTGTTTTTATTAACAATTGTTTTTGTTAAAAAAAATTCTTTACTATTCGAAAGCTTTGATCTTATCCAATTAGGTTTCTTTTTAATTGGATTAATTTGATTTTTTTGCTTTTCTGGATGTCTTACTTTATTCATTTTCAATAATATAGGTATTCTCGCCCTTTTTTCCAATGACAAATTTGTCTCTTATCAAAATTTCAAGGTAATCTTTATCTAAATTCTCATCTATCAGACTATTAATTTTTTTCATTTTTGTTATTTCATTAGTTAAAAACAGTTTTTTCTCTAAAAGATTTTCAAATTGATTTTTCTTATCTAGATACGAAAATAAACCTCTGTTACCCCCAAGTAAATTTAAAGAAAAATAAATAATTAGTGTGATTGGAAGTATGAGTATAATATTTTTTTTAATAGAATTTATCATTTCAAATTAGCCATATTTTTGCTTTTTATAAGGTCAGCTTCTATTCTCAATAATTGATTAAATTTTGCAACCCTTTCTGATCTACATAATGAGCCAGTTTTAATTTGATTTGAATTGGTTCCAACTGCTAAATCAGATATAAAAGTATCTTCTGAGTCGCCTGATCTATGAGAAATGATAGTTGTATAACCAATATTTTGGGCAAATCTTATGACATCTAAGGTCTCAGAAACTGTACCGATTTGATTTAACTTTATTAAAATAGAATTCGATGATTGATATAAAAAACCTTTTTTCAATCTTTGAAGATTAGTTACATAAAGATCGTCACCTACGATCTGAATTTTTTTTTCTTTTTTATGTAAATCTGACCATGATTTCCAATCGTTTTCCGCGAAAGGATCTTCAATAGATTTTATTTTAAATCTTTTAATTATTTTTGAGTAGAATGATATTGTATCTTTGTATGAGATATATTTATTTGAATCTATTGCATATTTGTTATTTTTAAAAAGTTCATTTGCAGCAACATCTAGACATATTGATACTTCTTTTCCGTTAACAAAACCCGCCTTTTTTATGGCGTTTGAGATTAGTTTTAATGCCTCCTCATTTTTTGAAATCATTGGAGCAAAACCACCCTCATCTCCAACAGATGTAGATAAATTTTTACTTATAAGTAATTTTTTCAAGCTTTGTATAACTAAAAAACAAATATTCATTGCTTCGCTAAAAGTCTTAGCTTTATCTGGTCTAATCATAAATTCTTGAATTTTTAAACCGTTATTGGCATGTACGCCCCCATTAATGATGTTCATAAGGGGAAAAGGTAATTTAAAATTTTTTTTTATCAAAAAGTTCTTATACAATGGTATCTTTTTCAACTTTGCAGATAATTTTTTAACCGCAATAGATACAGACAAAATTGCATTTGCGCCTAATTTTTTTTTTTGCTTTGTTCCATCTAATTTTATAAGAATTGAGTCAATCAATTCTTGATTGTGAACACTTTTATTTAGAATTTTTTTTGAAATTATCTTATTAACATTTGATACAGCAGAAAAAACACTTTTCCCTAAATACCTCTTATTTGTGATATCTCTTTTTTCAAAGGCCTCATATGAACCAGTCGAAGCACCTGAAGGACAGATAGCTTTTGAAGAAACTTTTCCACAAAATATTTCTGTTTCGATTGTTGGCATGCCTCTACTATCAAATATTTGCCTTGAAACTACTTTTGTAATTTTTGACATTAAATAATAACTTAGTTTTTAATTAGTTTATCAATCTCAAGCAATTTATTTACCAAACTGTCCATTTCATTCAATGGAACCATATTTGGACCATCAGAAGGAGCATTATCTGGATCTTGATGCGTTTCAATAAAAACAGCAGCTATCCCAACAGCGACTGCCGCCCTAGATAAGTGTGAAACAAATTTTCTTTCACCCCCACTTTTATCACCCATTCCTCCAGGTTGTTGGACTGAGTGTGTTGCATCGAAAACTATAGGATACCCTGTTTGTGCCATTATTGGTATTGATCTCATATCAGAAACTAATGTGTTATAACCAAAACTCGCTCCTCTTTCCGTTATTAAGATATTACTATTTCCTGTATCTGATATTTTTCTTACTACATTTGACATATCCCACGGAGCAAGAAATTGACCTTTTTTAACATTGATAACCTTATTTGTTTTGGCGGCAGCTACTAACAAATCAGTTTGTCTACATAAAAAAGCTGGAATTTGAAGGACATCAACATGATTTGCAACAATAGAACATTGTTCTGCATTGTGAATGTCAGTTAGAATTGGAACATTTATTTGTTTTTTAATTTTATCAAATATTGGTAAAGATTTTTCTAAACCAGCTCCTCTTTTGCTTTTAAGACTAGTTCTGTTAGCTTTATCAAAAGACGTTTTGTAAATAAAACCTATATTATATTTTTTAGAAATTTCTGATATTTTTCCTGCCATATCAAGCGCATGCTGCTCGTTCTCAAGTTGACAAGGTCCTGCGATTAAACATATCGTTTCTTTATTTGAAATTTTTATTCCATCACAATTTACTATAATATTTTTCATTATTTATTTTTTGCAGCACCAATAAATGATGAGAATAATGGATGAGGTTGTAAAGGTCTAGACTTAAATTCTGGGTGAAATTGAACTCCAATAAACCAAGGATGATTTTTAATTTCAACGATTTCAGGTAAGTTATTGTCAGGAGACATTCCTGAAAAATTTAACCCATGTGTTTCAAATTTTTTTCTCAAATTGACATTAACCTCATACCTGTGTCTATGTCTTTCTTTAATTTGACCAGACTTATAAATTTCTTTTATTAGGGAATTGTGTTGTAATTTAGCTGGATAAAGACCTAATCGCATAGTTCCACCTAAATTTTTCAAAGTTCCTTTAATTTTTCTACCATTTT
>CACIHL010000032.1 GCA_902586395.1 uncultured Pelagibacteraceae bacterium
TTAAATCCTTTTATATTGTCAGGAGAATTTGCTGGCCCTGAAAAAGGTTTTTTTGATTTTGGAGCAGTTTTCACCGCAACAATTTTAGCAACTGCCGTAGCTTGTTTCATAATGGCTTTTTATGGAAAAACTTGGCCAATTGGACTTGCTCCTGGAATGGGAATAAATGCATTTGTTGCTTTCGGAGTTGTGGGTGGAATGGGATATTCTCCGCAAGCTGCTCTTGGTGCGGTGCTTGTTGCGGGAGTTTTATTTTTAATAATTTCACTTACTCCGCTGAGAGCATGGTTAATAAATTCTATACCAAGAAGTTTGAAATTAGGAATTGGTGCTGGGATAGGTTTATTCCTGGCTATTATAGGTCTTGAAATAATGGGTGTGGTTGGAGATCATCCAGTTACATTAGTAACTTTAGGTGATATTAAAAATCCATTAGTGCTATTAGGATGTTTAGCTTTTGTAGCAATGGTTGTTTTAGAAAAACTAAAAGTTAAAGGTAATATTATAATTGGAATTATTGCATTTAGTATAATTGCATGGGCAACAGGTCTTGCAAAGTTTAATGGAATAGTTGATACACCGCCTCCTATGACTTACTTGTTTGACTTTGACCTTAAAGCTGCATTAACTGCAAGTATGTCTACTGTAGTTTTTACTTTGCTATTTATTGATTTCTTTGACACAGCTGGAACACTAACTTCAGTAGCAAACGTTGCGGGTAAGGTAGACAACAAAGGTAAAGTTCAAGATATCAATAAGGCGATGTTGTCTGATAGTGTTGGTACAGTTGCTGGAGCTTTAATGGGAACTACTACGGTCACAAGTTATGTAGAGTCTGGAGCTGGAGTAAAAGCAGGTGGAAGAACGGGAATGACATCGTTAGTAATTGGTGTATTATTTTTGTCATGTTTATTTTTTTCTCCTCTAGCAACAAGTTTGCCTAAAGAAATTGATGGAGCAGCATTATTATATGTAGCAGTTTTATTCGTGAGAAATATCACGGATATTTCCTGGGACGACATTTCTGAGTCTGCTCCTGCTATAGTTGCGATGATTACCATGCCTTTAACGTATAGTATAAGCAATGGTATAGCGCTTGCTTTTGTGGCATATGCTTTAATTAAAATTTTTACAGGAAAATTTACAACCACTTCACCAGCAATATGGATAATTGCTATTTTAAGTGTTTTAAGTTTTGTAGTTGCTTAATTTAAAATTATAAAAAAGGGCTAGATAAAAAATCCTAGCCCTTTTTTTTTAGTTCTTTTTTCAGTTGTTCTATTGAAATCAATTCTCTTAGTTCATAAGGAAAAACAATCCAAGGGTTATCTTTAAGATTATGAACAATATAGTCTGATCTAAATTCAGATTTTTCTTTTTTGTAAAGAACAGCAGATTTAAAAGTAATTTTCTTATTTTCAAAATCTTTATATTTTTTGAGCCAATCTAAAGTCTTTTCAAGTGTCACACCAGTATCAATAAGATCATCAGTTACTAAAATATTTTCCCCATAAATTTTACTTGTTGTAGATAAGTCTCTTGCAAACGTAAGTTCATTTTGTACATCGGATACTTTTCCCTCACCAGCTGATGAATAGCTTTCAACTCCAAGGTAACCACATTTTACTTTGAAAATTCTACTGAGTATATCCCCCACTCTCAAGCCACCCCGTGCAATGCAGATAATAAAAGATGGTTTAAATCCACTTTCGCTTATTTGAACGGCGAGCTCGTCTATTGATCTATTGTATTCATTCCAGTCAATAATAAGTTTTTTAGACATAAAAAATTGTTCTATTTTTAGATTTATATATCAAGATATATAAGTTAGAAATCATTTTATGCGAATCTTTGATTGTTTTATGTTTTATGACGAAGAGGCCGTATTAGACATAAGACTTAACTCTTTAAAAAATTCTGTTGATTGTTTCGTTATCGTTGAAAGTAAATTCTACCATAACGGTAAAAAAAGAGATTTAAAATTTGATATTAACAAGTACCCCAAATTTAAAGATAAAATAATTTATATTGTGCAAGATGAGGAACCTACAAACTTAGAAAAAGTTAATAAAGAAGATGATGAAGCGTTAAAATCTCATAAACTTATTTTTAATGCTCACAAAAGAGAAAATTTTCAAAGAAATCAAATTCATAAAGGGCTAGATAAAGCCAACGAAGATGATTTGATAATGATATCTGATGTAGATGAAATACCAGATTTAAAAGATCTAAATGTAGCAAAAGTGCAAAATAAAATTGTTATTTTTGAACAAAACATTTTTTACTATAAGTTGAATAGATACCTTGAAGGTTTTAAGTGGTATGGAACAAAAGCTTGCAAAAAGAAAAATCTTAAATCACCTCAATGGATTAGAAACATTAAGAATAAAAAATTTGGATTTTGGAGACTGGATACTATTTTTTCAGAGACGAAATATATCAATAAAATTTTCATTAATGATGGAGGTTGGCATTTTTCAAATTTGAAAAGCCCAGCTGATATTGAAGTCAAATTAAAATCTTATTTACACCACAGAGATTTTGAAGTTGAAAATATTGATTTAAAAGAAATATCAAGATTAATGAGAAATAATGAAACTATTTATGACATGTATGCAGACAAAACAGAAAATAAATTTACTGAAAAAAAAAGAAAACTAAGTTTATTTCCTAAGGGTAAATTACCACATTACGTTCAGAATCATGAAAGTAAATTTAAGGATTGGCTTGATTGAACTAATACTGAATAGGTTCATCATCTATAGATCTCCACAAATACCATGTTGCAACTGAGCAATACGGTGTAAATTTTTTTCTTAAAAATTTAATAAATTTTTTAGGGGGAAAATATTTTTTTTTATAATTGTTAGAAATAGATCTTAACAACCCGATATCTTGGACTGGCCAGATATCTGGTCTATTCAGTGTGAATAATAATATCATCTCTGCTGACCATCTTCCAATTTGTCTTAACGATGATAAATAAATTATTGCCTCTTCATCAGTCATAAACTTAATTTTTTTTGGATCAAAAGATTTGTTTTCAAATTTAATAGCTAATTCCTTAATACCTTTTACTTTTTGTCTGCTTAAACCACATCTTTTAAGTTTAACAGGCCGTAGTTTATTTATTTTTTTAGGATTTATCTTCCCGTTACATGCTTTTTCAAACTTTTTAAAGACAGAATTAGCAGCTTGTACGCTTATTTGTTGGCCAATAATGCTTTTACATAAAGAATAGAAAATATCTTTTCTAGTCGTTAATGTTTTATCTTTGTACTGAGATATTAGTTTTTTCATCACAGGGTCTTTTTTGGATAAGTATTTTACAGCACTATTCCAATACTTGGGTCTTTTACTCATGGCGTGCATCTGAAATTTGTTTATTCAAAATTATTTCTCTTCTAAAAATAATTATAGATGAGATGATAACTAAAAAAGCACCAATCAGAGTTTTTATCGATGGTATTTCATTCCATATTAAATATCCAAAAATAATCGCAAAAACTAAAGTTAAATACTTGAGTGGTGTCACCAATGAAACTTCAGAATATTTATATGATTGGCTAAGCCATAAATTAGCAAATCCACCAAAAACTCCTACTAATACCAAAAGAAATAGATCTAAAAAGTCAGGCATTTTCCAACCCCAAGGAATTGAAAAAAAACTTGCAAGAGTTATTGCTATTGAAAAAAAAAGTGAGATTAACCAAACGGGTTCAGTTGTCGATAACTGCCTTATGCTTATAGCAACATAAGACATACCAAGCACAAAGATTACTGGGAAAACATAATATATATTTAAAGAACTGTAACCTGGCTCTGAAATGATTATGATTCCAACAAAACCTACAAACACTGCTAGCCATCTATAATACCCAACTTTTTCCCCTAAAAAAAAAATTGAGAAGATAGTAGTGAATATTGGTGCAGCAAATGAAATGCTGACCACTGTTGCTAATGGGAGATTTCTTAATGCAGTAAAGATTGATAATAAGGCGATCAGACCAAATAAGCACCTATTAAAATGTAGTAATGGTCTTTCGGTTGTATAAAAGTCCTTTAGTCTGTCTTTAGGTATAATAAAAAAATATATAACAATACCAAAAAAACCTCTAAAAAATAAAACTTGGCCCAATGGATATTCATCTGACCACTTGACTAATAAATCCATAATGGAAAAAGCACAAACAGACAAAAACATGTACAAAAAGCCTAATTGATTTTTAGAAAGCATAAGTTTAACTTAGTTATATAATTAAAATAATCAATGGAAATAGCAGTTTTAGCTTGTGGATGTTTTTGGGGACCTGAAAAAAAATTTGGAAGCCTCAATGGCGTTTATAAAACTGAAGTAGGTTATTGTGGTGGCAAAACTGAGAAAACAACTTATCAAGAAGTCTGTTCAGGGAACACAAATCATGCTGAAGTAGTAAAAATAAATTTTGATCCAAAAATAATTTCTTATGAGGAAATTTTAAATTTTTTTTTTAAGATTCATGATCCAACTACTTTAAATTCGCAAGGTCCAGATTTTGGCACCCAATACAGAAGTGAAATTTTTTATTTAAATACAAATCAAAAAGAAATTGCTGAGAAAGTAATAAAATTAAAAAA
>CACIHL010000033.1 GCA_902586395.1 uncultured Pelagibacteraceae bacterium
CTAAAAACGATGCATTCAAACAATATATTGCATATCACGAAGGATGGGGAAATTATAAAAATTATAAAAAAAATGAAAAGGTAATTTCTTATGCAAAAAAAGTAAAAACGTATTCAGATCAATATAAAACTCAGCTTATAAAATGTAAAAAAAAACTTAATAGGAAAAAATTTATTGTTTATTGATTAAGTTCTTTTTCTAACTCTTTTTCAATATGATTTATACTTTTTGTATTCTTTCCTAATAATAAATAAATTATTGGAACTACATAAAGTGTAAAAAAGGTCGAAAATATCATTCCAGCAAATATAGTAATACCAACAGATAATCTGCTCGCCTCACCTGGGCCACTACTTATTACCAATGGTAGAACTCCAATAATGGTAGATATAGAAGTCATTAAGATTGGTCTTAATCTTAGTGCTGACGATTCCAAAATTGCGGTTAATTGATTTTTTCCTTCATCTCTTAATTGATTTGCAAATTCAACAATTAATATTCCGTTTTTTGTTGCTAATCCAATTAGTATTATTAAAGCAACCTGACTATAAACGTTAATTGAGCTGCCGACGAGCAGTAGACCTATAATTCCACCAAATATTGCTAGCGGGACTGTCAGCATTATTGTGAAAGGATGGACAAAGCTTTCAAATTGAGCCGCCATTACAAGATATGCTGTAACTAAAGCTAAAAAGAATATTACATAGATCTGAAAACTTATTTCTTTTAGTTGCTCACTCTCTCCCTTGAAATCAATTCTGGCATCAGGTGTATTTTCTTGAACAACTTTTTCTAAAAAAGATAACGCATTCTGAAGGGTATAATCCCCTACAATATTTGCAGAAATGGTAACAGCTTTTTGTCTATTATATCTTGATAGAAATGGAGCAGTTCCCCTTTCATTGATTGTCACTAAATTTGATAAAGCAATTAATTGACCAGAGTTTTTTGATCTAACATAAACTTTATTTAAACTTGAGGGTTCATTTCTATTTTTAATATCTCCCTGTAAGATAATTGAATATTCCTTACCATCTTTTGTAAATTTTGTGACACTTCTTGAGCCAAAAATAGTTTCAATTGTTCGACCTATTTCTGAAGTAGATACGCCAAGATCTGATGCTTTCTTTTGATCTATCTTTACATTTATAATTGGTTTATTTAATTCAAAATCGTCTTCGATATTAGCTAAATTATTATTTTTTCTTGCTTCTCTTTTAATAATCTCTTTCCACTCAATAAGTTCATCATAAGTATTCCCTAATATTACAAATTGGACTGGTTTCTCTACACCCCCAGTTCTTATTCCCTGGGGCATAACTGGGAACGATAAAACACCTGGAACTTTTGAAATTTCTCTAAAAGACTCCATCATTATTCTGTTACCTTTTCTGTCTCTTTTTTTCCAATCTTCCAATAATACAATTATAAAAGCTGAATTTACTTGTTTGCTACTTTTTCCAAAACCTGGCACTCTTAAAATAAGTCTTCTGTATTCACCTTGCCCTACTTTTGGCAATAACAATTTTTCTATATCCTGAGTTTTAGAGGAAGTGAATTCAAATCCTGAACTTTGAGGAGCCTTCACTATTACAAAGAACGCTCCTCTATCTTCTTTTGGTATAAGTTGTTTAGGAATATAAATGAATAAACCAATGCATAAAATTAAAATTGATATTAAAAAAGTGATTATGCTTTTTTTCTTTAGTATCCAATATTTAAGCGTGTAAATGTAAAAATCTTTAAAATTATTTAATTTTTTTTCAAACTTAAGAGTAAATTTATTTCTTTTGGACTTTGCGTCTAGAACTTTACTTGCAATCATTGGGCTTAAAGATAATGCCACAAAACTTGATATAATCACCGCAAAACTTAAAGTAACAGCAGTTTCAGCATACAATACTCCAGCTAAACCCTCTATAAAAATCAAAGGTATGAATACAGCGACAAGAACTAAAGTGGTTGCTATAATTGCAAAAGACACTTGTCTTGATCCTTTATATGCAGCAACCAAAGAACTCTCACCTTTCTCAACTCTTCGGTATATATTTTCCAACATAACAATTGCATCGTCCACCACGATTCCTATTGCAAGTACTAATGCCATAAGAGTGAAGAGATTTATTGAAAAATCAAAAAAATAAATTGCTAAAAATGTTGATATTAAAGAGACTGGTAGAGCTACAATTGGTACTATTAAAGCCCTGATGTTACCTAAAAAAAGATAAATAATTAGTGTGACCAAAATTAGTGCCACAAATAATGTTTTGTACACCTCTTTAATTGCATTTGAGACATAATTTGATCTATCAAAAGAAACCTCTAATGTAGATCCATCAGGTATAGAATTTTGTATTTCTTTAATTTTCTTTTTTACTGCTGTAGCTACCGCGATTGTGTTTGCATCTGAGTTTTGATAAATACCAATACCCACAACCTTTTTTCCATTTCCTTTAAATAGAGTTCTTGTAGAGACTGGACCAAATTCAATCCTTGAAACATCCTCCAAAGTTGTTACAGAACCATCGACTGCCCTCTTCAAAGGTAGTTTTTTATAGGAGTCTAAATTTTCGTAAGCGTTCTCAAGTTTAATTGAAAGATCTACATCTTTCGACTCTATTCGACCAGCAGGAAATTCTAAATTTTCAGAATTCAAAACTTGTTCAACGTCTTGAGTAGTTAAATTTCTAGCAGCTAGCGAAAGAGGATCTAGCCACACTCTTACAGACAGCTCCCTTTCACCACCTAATCTAACACGTCCAACTCCTTCTACAGTTGAGAAATAATCTACCAAATATCGATCAGCAAAATCAGTAAGTTCTAAATCACTCATAAAATCTGAACTAAAACTTAGCCACATTGTGGTTCTAAAACCTGCTGATTGTTTGAAAATTTCTGGTGCGCTAGCCTCTTTTGGTAAATTATCCACTACTCTTGAGATTGCACTTCTCACATCGTTGGCAACATCATCAATATCAAGATTATCTTTGAAGGTCATATCAATTCTTGACCTTTCATCTTCACTCATAGAGTCGATTGAAACGAGACCAGGGGTGCCTCCGATAAAATCCTCAATTTTTTGCGTTATCTGAGTGTCAATAACCTGAGCTGAAGCTCCTTTGTAATCGGTCTGAACTGATACTACTGGTCGGTCAATATCTGGTAATTCATTAGTTGGTATTTCAAAAAAAACTAAAATACCAAACATAACCATGACTATACTCATTACCATTGAGACGACTGGTCGTTTGATTGATAAGTCTGTTAAGAACATCTTTTAATTAATGATTTTAATTTTGATTTTATCTCTTACTTTTGAAATTCCCTCTTTTACTATCTTATCGCCCACAGATAAACCATCAAGAATAGAAACTTTTCCATAATTTCTTTTTCCAATTTTTACTTCAATTTTCTCAATAGTATTATCCTCTAAAACTTTATAAGCAAAAGCTGTATCACCCTGTATCAATAATGAGTTTTCAGGAACTCCTATTTCTTGAGTTTCATTATAAATAATTTGTATATCTAAAAGCATTCCCGGGACTAATTCTAAATTTTTGTTGTCCACTATGATACTTGCGAGTACTGATCTTGTGCTAGGATCTACCCGAGAACTCACAGAGTCTATCTTACCATAAAATATTTTATCAAAAGCATCTGATCTTACTTCAGCAACAAGACCTGGTTTTAAAATTTTAAGATAAATCTCGGGAACCTTGATATTTAGAATAATTGATGAGGTGTCATCTAAAGTGAGAATAAATGACTCTGTTCCTAGAACACCTTGTGCAATTTCTCTTTTCCCCAAAACACCTTTAAAGGGTGCGATGATAACTTCATTTTTTGTTCTTAATAAAACCTCACCCTCATTAAATACTTTTCCAATAAGAATTTTTTCATCAAGTATTTCACTTTTTTTGACTCTAAAATTTTTATTTTTTTTGGATAGAGCAGTTCCAAATGTTTCAATACTGTCAAAAAAATTGGATGATTGAACAACCTCAACAATTACTCCTGGTGGTGGATATTTAGAAAATTTCTTTTGAAAATGTTTTCCAACAAAGTGCCTTGCTACTATCACTGAAGCAATGACAATTGCCAATATTATTAAAAATATGGTAATTTTTTTTGAAGTTTTCATGCTGGATATTTACCATATTCACTCCAAGAACCATCATAAATTTTTGGAATATAATCGTTATTTACCATTTTATAGGCATAAGCTAGGACTGCGGCGGTAACACCAGATCCGCAAGTAAAAACTTGATCTAATCTTTTTTCTATATTTTCATTTTGATTGAAAAGTTCTCTTAATTCCTCCAGATTTTTGAACTCCCCAGTTTTTTGATTTATACATTGATTAAATGGTAAGCAAAAAGAGTTTTG
>CACIHL010000034.1 GCA_902586395.1 uncultured Pelagibacteraceae bacterium
AAAAGCAATTTCTTCAAGACATGCAATCTTAAATCCTTGTCTGTTTTCAATTGCTGAAACAAATGCGCTCGTTTTATAAAAATCTTCAATTGAGCCGGTATCTAGCCAAGCACCACCTCTACCCAAAATATCTGATGTTAATTTTTTTTTTTTTAAATAGATCTTTAGTAAATCTGTAATCTCTAGTTCATTTCTTGATGATGGTTTAAGTTTTTTTGCATATTCAATAACTTTTTTATCAAAAAAATACAAACCAGTGATTGCTAGGTCAGAAATATACTTTTTTGGTTTTTCTTTTATTGTTGTAATTTTTCCTGATTTAGAAGTTTTAGCTACACCAAATAACTCTGGTTTGATTACTTTGTGCAATATTACTTTTGCGCCACTTTTAAGTTTTGTACAATTGATTAATTTTGAAGTTAAATTTTGTCCATAGAAAAAGTTATCTCCAAGTATTAATGCAACATTTTTATTATCTATAAATTTTTCACCTAATAAGAAAGCATCAGGCAAACCCTTAGGATAAATTTGTTCTTTATATACAATATTGATACCAAGGCGTTTGCCGTCTGGTAAAATTTTTTTGTATTGATTTAGTTGACCTTTATTAACAATTATTAAAATATCTTTTATTTTTGCTAACATTAAAATTGATAGTGGGTAGAAAATTAAAGGCTTGTCATATATTGGAAGCAGTTGTTTATTAACAGCTTTTGTTAAAGGGCTCATCCGAGTACCCATGCCTCCAGCTAAAATTATCGCTTTTTTTATCATTTAACTATTCCAAGTCTCTTGGTGATATCCTTTTTTTTTAAAGTTGTATAGTATTTCATATTTTCAAAATACCACTTAAAGGTATTTTCTAAACCTTTTTTAAGACTTATCTTTGACTTCCATTTAAGTTTTTTTAAAATTTTTTTACTATCTAATGCGTATCTGAAATCATGACCAGGTCTATCTTTTACAAACTTTATTTTTACATTTTTACCCAGATTTATTTTCTTTTTGGCAATACTAATTAGAAGTTTTGCTATATTAAAATTGTTACTGTTTATATTGGACCCAATATTATAAAATTCTCCTACTGACCCGCTTTTGAATACCTTAAATAAAGCTTCACAGTGATCATCTACAAATATCCACTCTCTAGAATTTTTTCCCTTACCATAAAGAGGGAGAGACTTATTGTTAATTATATTATAAATTAATTTTGGAATTAATTTTTCTGGATGTTGATTAGGACCATAATTATTTGAACAATTTGTTATCATCGCATTTAGCCCGTATGTTCTAATATACGAATATACCAAGTGATCAGAAGAAGCTTTTGATGCAGCGTAGGGCGAACTTGGTTTATAAGAGTCATTTTCTTTACTTCTACCTTTTAATACATCGCCATAAACTTCATCAGTCGAAATATGAATTAGTTTAGCTTTTTTGTTTTTTTTTGAAAATTCTCTAAATTCTTCTAATAAATTGAACACCCCAACTATATTACTTTTTATAAACTCAGCAGGTCCATCAATTGATCTATCAACATGAGTTTCTGCAGCTAAATTAAATATTGCAATAGGTTTGTACAATTTTAAAATTTTTCCTAATTTAGATCTGTTGTTTATGTCTAATCTAATAAATTTATAATTTTTTTTATTTGAAAAATCTTTTGTGTTGTAAAAATTTGAAGCATAATTGACTTTATCGACATTAATTACAGAGTAGTTTTTCTTGATTAATAATTTTATAAGATTACTACCAATAAATCCCAAACCGCCAGTCACAATTATTTTTTTCATTATTTTTTTTTTTTTACAACAATAGTTATTTTAAGTATACTTCATTATCACATGGAATTTACAAGCAATAATCTAACTTTTGTAATAGTCACGTTTAATAGCAGAAAAGTAATCTATGACTGCTTAAACTCTCTTCCAAAAGATTTTCACAAATTAATAATTGAAAATTCATCTGATGAAGAATTAAAAAAAGAATTAGAGCAGAATTATGATAAAACTGAGGTAGTTTTATCTAAGAATATAGGGATGGGAGCTGGAAATAATCTTGGTATCATTAAATCAAATACACAATATGTTTATGTATTAAATCCAGATGTAGTATTAAAACATGACACTATATCAAATATTAATAATTCAATTTCAGAATTAGATAATTTTGCGATTTTATCACCTGCATCAGATAATCCAGACTATCCAAATTATAAAATAAATTTAAGTAAATCAAAAAATAATGACAATAGTGTAATTAAAGATGTTGAAGAGATTGATGGTTACTCAATGATAATTAACAAAAATTTTTTTATAAGTAATATTTTTTTTGATGAAAAATTCTTTATGTACCTAGAAAATGTTGATTTATGTTTAAGAGCAAAAAAAGATAATGGAAAATTATTAATTATTACGAAATCAAAAATTCATCATCTAGGAGCTAAAGCCGTCGATGATAAATACATTGAAGAGGTAGAGCTTTCAAGAAACTGGCATTGGATGTGGTCGAAATTTTATTTTAATAAAAAACATCGAGGATTTTTTGTTTCAACTTTACTAGCATTTATTAGTTTATTAGTAAACTTCTTAAAATATACTATCTATATGATCACCTTTAACAAAAAAAGAAATATCTATAGAATGAGAATGTCAGGTATCATTAACTCTTTATTAGGAAGACAATCTTGGTACAGACCAGAAATAAACTAGTGACCTGGGAATTCAATTAAATTTTCAACTTTAAAACCTTTTTCTACTAACCTGTCAGACCCACCAAGGTCAAATAAGTTTATAACAAAAATGAATGCTCCAATTTTTCCCTTTGAAAGTTCAATTAATTTTGAAGCTGCTTCAGCTGTTCCACCAGTAGCAATTAAATCATCAATAATTAAAACAGTGTCGTTTTCATTAATTGAGTCTTTATGTACCTCTATAGTGGCAGTTCCATACTCTAATTCAAAATCAATCGAATGAGTTTCCGCAGGCAATTTATTTTTTTTTCTTAACATTATAAATGGTTTTTTCAAAATATAGGAAACAGCAGACGCAAATACAAAACCTCTTGACTCAATTGCAGCTATTTTATTAAATTTAAATTTTTTTGATCTTTCAACTATTTGATTGATTGCTTCTTCAAAAGCTTTTTCATCTTTAATTAAGGTTGTAATGTCTCTGAATAAAATACCCTTCTTTGGATAATCTGGGATAGATCTAATAAATTTTTTTAAGTCCATTTAATTTGTGTTATATAATTAAATAAACTATCTTTTAAATATGGCAAACAATAAATTAGCAATTATTGGCGGAAGTGGATTGTATGATGTTGAAGAATTCAAAGATAGAGAGTTATTAGATATAAATACACCCTGGGGAAAACCTTCAGATAAAATTTTAAAAACTAATTACAAAAGCAAAGAAGTTTATTTTCTACCAAGACACGGAAGAGGGCACTTTATAAATCCATCCAATATCAACTTTAGGGCAAATATAGATGCTCTCAAACAATTAGGAGTTAGTGACATCGTATCTGTTTCAGCTGTGGGGTCTCTTAAAGAAAATTTACCACCAGGAAAATTTGTAATTGTTGACCAATTTATTGATAGAACTTTTGCCAGAAATAAAACTTTTTTTGAAGACGAGATTGTAGCTCATGTATCTATGGCGCATCCAACTTCAAACGGATTAATGAACGCATGTGAAGATGCAATTAAAAAAGAAAAAATTGATTATCAAAGGGGTGGCACTTACGTAGTTATGGAAGGTCCACAGTTTTCTACTTTAGCAGAGTCCAATTTATATAGATCGTGGAAAGCAGATGTAATTGGAATGACTAATATGCCAGAGGCAAAATTAGCGAGGGAAGCTGAGATTAGATATGCATCAGTTTCAATGGTTACAGATTATGATTGTTGGCATCCAGATCATGAAAATGTTGATGTTCAGCAAGTAATTAAAGTTCTTTTAGGTAATGCTGCAAAGGCAAAGAACATGATTAAAAGTCTAATAGAAAATTTTGAAAAACATATAGATCCTAAGGATCCAACCAATAACTGTTTAGATGTGGCTATTATAACAGCACCAGAAAAAAGAACACAACAAACCAAAGATAAATTAAAAACAGTTGCAGGTAGAGTTTTAAATAAATGAAAATTGAGGGAAAAGAATATCGTACAATATGGTTTGAAAACAATTTAGTAAAAATAATTGATCAAACAAAACTCCCCCATCAATTCGTTATTAAAGAATTAAAAACAGTTAATGATTCAATAAATGCTATTAAAACAATGGAGGTGAGAGGCGCACCTTTGATAGGTGCAACAGCAGCATATGGTTTGGTTTTAGCGATATTAGAAAATAATGACCAATCTTTTTTA
>CACIHL010000035.1 GCA_902586395.1 uncultured Pelagibacteraceae bacterium
AAAAAAACCTATTTTTTAGAACAATTGCTTCAAGTAGTAGAGATGGAGAGGTTTTAGCAGAAATTACAAAGGATAAAGGTATCAAGCGGATTGCTGTTTCATTTCAAGACACAAATTATGGAAAAGAATTAGAGAGAAATTTCAAAAAAGCTCTTAATGAAAGTAATGTAGAAATTACTGTAAGTGTACCCATAAAGATAAATAAAACTGATCTTTCAAATGAGGTATCAGTTTTAGCTGCTGCAGGGGGGGACGCTGTTGCAATTTTTACTGAATTTGAACAAGATGGAGAAAGATTAATTAAGTCAATCCTAGACTCGGGCGCTTTTGAAAAATTCATTTTGTCGGATAGAATGATTAATGAGATCACCGAAAAAAAGTTTGGAGAATTAATTAATAATTCATTTGGGATAATCCCAGGTTCAAATTCAAAAAATATAAATTCATTTTACAAAATTGCTCAAAAAAACAACATTGAAACCTCTGGACTATTTATTGGGGAATCTTATGACGCAGCAGCTGTGCTTATTCTTGCCTTACAGGAAAAAAATTTTAAATCAAATGATGATATATCTGAAAATATTATGTCAGTGAGCAATTCACCAGGCACCAAAATATACCCAGGTGAGATTACCAAAGGTTTAAAAATTATAAAAAAAGGAAAAAGAATTAATTATGAAGGAGCCACAAACGTTGAATTTGATAAAAATGGAAATGCCTTTGGTACGTTTTTAGAAAAAGAAATTAAAAAAGGTAAATTTAGAACAAGGCAGCAAAAATGATACTTGATTAATAGCTATTTTTTTTTGTTGGAAATTTTTTTTGTTTTACTGAGTTTTTATATCTTATTACTGCGCCTTTAATATTTTTTTTGATATTCCCGAATTTTTTTACAAACCTAAATTTAGTCTCATTCAAACCTATTAAATCATCAGTTACAAGGACCTGACCATCACAATTTACTGAAGCACCAATTCCAATTGTTGGTATGTTAATTGAGTTTGTTATTTGTTTTGAAATATCGCTATAAATACATTCTAAAACAATTCCAAAAGCTCCGCTTTGTTCTAGATCTTGAGCATCTTTTAAAAGTTTTCTTTTTTCTGATTCATTCTTACCTTTAGACCTGAATTTTCCTTTAGTTGTTTGTGGTGTTACGCCAATATGTCCTAATACGGGTATTCTATTTTTAACTAAATGTTTAACTATTTCTTTTACTCTTGTTCCTCCTTCAACTTTTACAGCATCGCACTTTGTCTCTTTAATTGCCTTCTTAGAATTTTTAAGTGCCTCAGATTTATTTCTATAAGTGTTATAAGGAAGGTCAAAAACTAAAAGGCTTTTTTTAACACCCATTCTGGCGCTTTTTGTATGTTCAATCATCATACCTAAACTTACTTTTCTTGTTGTATCATAATTATAAAGTACAGATCCAAGAGAGTCTCCAACTAGAACTATATCTGCATGGTCGTCTACTATTTCTGCAATATTTTTGGAATAGGCTGTGAGACAAATAATCTTTGATCTATTTTTTTTCTTTAAAATTTTTTTAATTTTATTGTTCATTACTCTAATTCAATAGTGCTCGGTGGTTTTGAAGTGACATCATAAACTACTCTGTTTATTCCTCTAATATTATTAATAATTTTATTAGATACATTTTGTATGAAATTTTTAGGAAAATCAAAAAAATCTGCTGTCATACCATCTTGAGAAGTTATTGCTCTTAATAGGCAAATATACTCATAAGTTCTATTATCACCCATAACACCAACAGTTTTCACCGGTAACAAAGCAGCGTAAGCCTGCCAAATTTTATCATATAATTTTTCTTTTTTAAGTTCGGAAATAAAAATACTGTCTGCAAGTTTTAATATTTCTATTTTATCTTTAGTAACTTTGCCTGGCATTCTAATTGCTAGTCCTGGGCCAGGAAATGGGTGGCGACTTATTATGTCCTTAGATAAATTTAATTTAATTCCAAGTTTTCTTACTTCATCTTTAAAAAGCAATCTTAGTGGTTCGCATAATTCTAATTTCATTTTTTTTGGTAGACCACCAACATTATGGTGTGATTTAATTTTAGACGTTTGGCTTCCAGTGACTGACTTACTTTCAATTAAATCTGGATATAAAGTTCCTTGAGCTAAAAATTTCACGTTCTTTAATTTTTTTGCATATCGTTCAAAAATTTTAATAAATAAATTTCCAATTATTTTTCTCTTTTTTTCAGGTTCTGTAACATTCCTTAATTTATTTAAAAATTCATCTGCTGCGTTCACATATATCAAATTCATCTTAAGTTTTTTTTTAAAAGTGTTCACTACTTGTTTTTCCTCATTCAGTCTTAGTAATCCTGTATTTACAAATATACAATATAATTGCTTACCAACTGCTTTGTTCAATAATTGCGCTACAACGCTGCTGTCAACACCCCCAGAGAGTGCACATATAATTTTTTTATTACCAATTTGGTTCTGTGTGTTTCTAATTAGTGTTTTCTTTTGATGATCTGTTGACCAATTTTTTTTTGATTTACATATTCCGAAAACAAAATTTTTAAGTAATAAAATTCCTTTTTCTGTATGAGTAACTTCGGGATGAAATTGAATACCATATCTATTGATTGCATCATTTTCAATTATTGTAAATTTTGAACCTTTCGTTGTTGCTACTCCTTTAAAACCTTTTGGAAGTTTTACTACATGATCTGCGTGGCTCATCCACACATTTCGTTGTCCTTGATTGTTAAAAAAATTTTTGGTTAATTTAGAAATTGATTTTTTCCTTATAGTTGCTAATCCAAACTCTCTATTTTTTGCTGTTATAACTTTGCCACCGTAATGCCTTGCAATTAGCTGATGACCGAAACAAAGGCCTAATATAGGAATCTTTAAATTTAAAATTTTTCTATTAAAGTTTATTTTTTTATCTTCATAAACATTTAATGGACCTCCTGATAAAATTATACCGTGAACTTCTTCCAAATTAACTTTTTTTACTTGTTTATGGTTTAATATTTCTGAAAAAACACCAAGCTCTCTTACACGTCTGGCAATTAATTGGGTATATTGAGAACCAAAATCAATTATAAGAATTTTCTTAGAACTATTGTTTTTTTTCATTTTTTGCTTCAAGATTTTGGAGTGTTTTTTCTATTTCTTTTTTTTTGGAGCAAAAATTTTTACAAACTATATTTAGTTTTGTTAACAATTCATTTGCTTTTGAAAAATTTGATTTATCAAGATTGATTTGTATTAGCATATAAATTGCTTCTTCATTATTTGGTTCAAGCAGAAGAGTAGTGTTTAAATTTTTCTCTTCTTCTTTCTGGTTTTTTTCCGAGTTAAAAATCTTTGCCAAATATAAGTAGGATTTAGCGTCTGTTGGGTTAAATACAATATTTCTATGAAACAAAAATTTAGAATCATCAAATTTTTTGTCATTGAATTTATCTACTGCTTGGTCGTAAAAATTTTCTGAGCCATAAGCAGTTGTTTTAAAAAACAATAAAATCAAAATTAAAAAAAATTTATACATATTCCTCATAAATATTGGCTGTTTTTTTTTACCTCATCTATACTATGAACCATGCTCTCATAAAATCCAGCTTTTGTAATTTTAACAAATTTTGGTTTATTTCTAAGTTTAATAACATCTTTTGAGCCCAAATAACCCATTGATGATTTCAATCCTCCAATAAGTTTAAAAATTATCTTAGATACTTCACCTTTATATTTAATTAATCCCTCTACTCCTTCTGGAACATATTTTGAGCTGTCCTTTTGTTTTTTTTGGAAATATCTGTCAGCAGACCCTTTGTTCATTGCACCAACTGATCCCATTCCCCTAAAAACTTTAAATAGTTTTCCATTTTTTTTAATAATTTTTCCAGGTGCCTCATTAGTTCCGGCAATCATTGATCCTACCATTACAGCATCTGCACCTGCTGCAAGTGCTTTTGCAATATCTCCTGAAAATTTAACTCCACCATCAGAAATCATTTTAACATTTTTGCTTAAACCTTTTTTTGCATCTAGTAATGCACTCAACTGGGGAACACCGATACCGGCAACAAGTCTGGTTGTGCAAATCGATCCGGGTCCAATTCCTACTTTTACTATATCTACACCCAGTTTACATAAAAATTTTGCAGCTTCAGCTGTTGCAATGTTGCCCGCACACAAGGTTGTTTTGCTTGATTTTTTTTTTTTTATAAATTTAATTATATTTGCTACTCTTTTAGTGTGACCATGTGCTGTATCAACAACAATCAAATCTACTTTACACTTAATAATCTTCTCTGCC
>CACIHL010000036.1 GCA_902586395.1 uncultured Pelagibacteraceae bacterium
TGATTTTGAAAATTTATACAAAGGTGAAATTTCGAAAAGTGGAGCACCTATATTACCGTCTAAAAGAGCAAGAAAAGTTCCTGAAAAAATTCAAGTTTCAAAAGAAGACCTAGCTGAGTTACAAAATGCAGACGCGCCCCAATCAAATGAGGCTCCAGCTGAAGAGGGTGGACAAGAAGAAAGTAACGAAGTTTCTCTCGATGAAATAGCTGAAAACGATCAGCAAGAAGCTGATAACTCAGAAAATTCAGAACAATAATATTTCAATAATAATCAAAATAAGTTATTTAATTTAACATAGTTTTAATGAATAAGTCTTTAAGAATTGCATGTGATGGTGAAGCTGCTAGCGGAAAAAGCACAGGTGCAAAATTAGTTTCAAAAAAATATAAACTTTTTCTTATTAATTCTGGATTATTGTACAGATATGCAAGTAAAATTATTATTAAGCATAAGCCAAAAAAAATAGTTCCTTTTTTAAAGAGAAAATTTAAGAATATCTCTTACAATAAAATAAAAAGGCAATCTCTTCACTCACAGGAAATTAGCAATCATGTTGGCTATTTAGCTAAAAATAAAGGCGTTAGAGAGATAATGAAAAAATTTCAAAAAAAGATTATTCAAAAGAATAAAAGAATATGTGTTGAGGGCAGAGACATAGCTAGCACTATCCTAAAAAAAAACCCCCGTTATGACTTAGCTTTTTACTTTACTTGTAACTTAAACGAAGCCTCTATCAGAAGATGGAAAGATCTTAAGAAAAAAGTACCACTCAAAGAAGTAAAAAAAAGTTTAAGTATCAGAACTAAACTTGATAAAAAAAGAAAACATTCACCTTTAAAAAAAATGAGAGATGCTATTTTAATCAGAACAGATAAATTAAATAAAAAAAAAGTATTACTTAAAATGTCTCAAGAGGTAGAAAAAATTAATTACAAAACTCTTTGATAATTTTTTCTCTATGCTCATCTAAATCTGGTATATCTCCTCTTTTTTCTTCATCTTTATAATTAGACATTTTTATTGGGTTACCAGCAGTTTTAAATTCACCAATTTTTTTATGATATGAATTTACGATCATATTTCTTGCTTTAATTTGAGGATTTTCAACAGCTTGTTTAATATTAAAGATTGGACCACAAGGAATTTTTTCTTTTTCCATCAACGAGACCCAGTCACTTGTATTCTTAGTTAAAAGCTCTTTTTCTAAAATTGTTTTTAGTTCATCCATATTTTGAGATCTAGATGAATTTGTTTTAAATTTTTCATCTTTTAAAATATTATTGATATTTAAAACTTGGCAAAGTTTTTCAAAAAGCTTGTCGTTACCCGCCGCTATTATAATGTGACTATCTTTTGTTTTAAAGGCTTCAAAAGGGGCTATTGATGGATGACGTGATCCCATTGGTTTAGGTATTTCATTCTTTGCTAAGTATCTCGCAATCGCATTTTCTAAAATTGCAATTTGGCAATCAAGCATTGAAACATCTATGTAAGTTCCTTTACCTGTTTTTTTTCTGTCATATAGCGCTGCATTAACACCTATCGCTGTAAACAAACCAGCAGTAATATCACCAATTGATGTTCCAACTCTTGTAGGTTCAGAATTTGGTTGACCAGTTACACTCATTAATCCACCCATTCCTTGAACAACCATATCATATGCAGGTAATTCTCTTAATGGACCTGTTTGACCAAAACCTGATGCAGAAGCATAAATTAATTTTGGATATTTTTTACATAAATCTTTCCAACCAAATCCCCATTTCTCTAATGTTCCAGGTTTAAAATTTTCAACAAGTACATCTGCTTTTTTAAGTATTTGTTCAAAAATTTTTTTGTCTTCTGAATTTTTTAAATTTAGAGCTATACTTTCTTTTCCTCGATTAAGGGACATAAAGTATGCAGACTGATCATCAATAAAAGGTCCAAATTTTCTAGAGTCATCTCCAATTTCAGGTGCTTCAACTTTGATTACTCTTGCACCCAGATCTGACAAAATCATTGTGCAATAAGGACCAACCAGCACTCTAGTTAGGTCTAAAACTAATATATCTTTTAAGGGTCCATTCATAATTAGCGTCAATTGTATTTTAAAGCATATTGACTCTTATCAAGAAGTTACATTTAATACATCATTAAAATAATAATAGAGAGGAATAATAATGTTAAAAAAAATATCTTTATACTTTCTTTCATTAGTTTTCGTAACTACAACTATTGGATCAGCTTTTGCAGTAACTTTAAAAGCTAGTCACCAATGGCCAGGTACGCCAAGAGCTGACGGGTCTTTCGACGTAAGACACGAAATGGTTCAAATTATTGCTGATGAAATGAAAAAAGCTAATGTAGGAGTAGATATAAGAATTTACCCTGCAAAATCACTTTACAAACCAAAAGAGCAATGGAAACCAATGACAACAGGTCAGCTGGATATTTCAGCTTTTCCATTAGCATATGCTGCTAAGTTCCATCCAGAGTTTGACATTACTTTAATGCCTGGAATGGTTAAAAACCATAAACATGCATTAAGAGTTAATGCGTCTCCAATGATGACAGAAATTAAAAAAATCATCAATGATGCTGGAGTAGTTGTTTTGTCTGATGCTTGGCTTGCAGGTGGATTTGTTTCAAAGAAAAATTGTATTTCAAATCCAGCATCTGTAAAAGGTCAAACGTTTAGAGCTGCAGGTAAGGCATTTAACCAAATGTTAGAAGCAGCAGGAGCAGGTATTCAATCAATGCCATCTTCTGAAATCTATAACGGTTTGCAAACAGGTGTATTAGATGGTGCTAATACTAGTTCAGGAAGTTTTGTTTCATACAGAATTTATGAGCAAGTAAAATGCGCAACACCTCCAGGAAAATTTGGTCTATGGTTTATGTATGAGCCAATTTTGATGTCAAAAAAATCTTTTGATGCATTAGATAGCAAACAACAAAAAGCTTTAATGAAAGCAGGAAAAAAAGCAGAGAAGTTTATGACTAAAGAAGCTGCTGGTTTAGATACGACAATGGAAAAAGCTTACAAAAAAGCTGGAGTAGAATTGTCTTATATGAAACAAGAAGACTTTGATGCTTGGTTAGCTATTGCTAAAAAATCTTCATACAAAAACTTTGCAGAAAAAGTGCCAAACGGTCAAAAATTGATTGATATGGCTCTTGCTGTAAAATAATTAAATTAAAATTATACCCCTGCTTTTTCGGCAGGGGTATTTTTCATGACTGATAAATTTATTAAATTGACAAACTGGTTAGCGAAAGCTTGTGGAATTTTTGCAGCTGGCTGTCTTTTTCTTTCCATCGTTATTATTACTGAATTAGTTTTCGAGAGATACTTATTTAAGAACGCAATTACATGGCAAACAGAACTTGTTACAATGTTATTAGTTGCTTCTACATTTATAGGCGCTGCATATGTTTTAAGTGAAAAAGGTCACGTTAATATGGAGTATCTATATACTTTTTTAAGCGAAAAGAACATCACTAAACTTAAAATTTTTACTGACAGTCTTTGTTTAATTTTTTTTCTAATTTTATTTTACGTAAGTTATGAAATTACTTACGAAGCATTTATAAAGAATTACAATACAGGAACAGTATGGGGTCCTCCTCTTTGGATACCTTATTCATCAATGCTTATCGGCGCAATTCTTATGACAATGTCATATATATCTGAATTAATCTTGCATATAAGAAAATTAAAGGA
>CACIHL010000037.1 GCA_902586395.1 uncultured Pelagibacteraceae bacterium
ACAGATGGTGATTTTAAAAAAGGTATCCATAGAGGAGAGGATATGTATGAAATGAATGGTTTTATTGTTCATTATTTTTCAGACAACAAAATTAAGAATCTTTTAGATGGGTTTATAAATATAAGTATTGAAAATTTTGATGAGGGCAGCTTTCCACGAAAATTGTCTCTAGTAATAAATAAGAAAAAATAACGTTTTTTGAATGCAATTTAGCCCCATTGGTTTTTTTTAAATAATGATTAAGTAGAACTTATGAGCAATTTAGACAGTCATTATAGACCAAGTAATTTTAGTGATAAGGTAGCTTTATCTTTCACAAAATTTTTAAGGTTCATTGCAGATACTTTTTTCAAAAAAAGGTACGGTCATAGAGCAGTTGTTTTAGAAACTGTAGCAGCAGTTCCAGGTATGGTTGCTGGAATGCTAATCCATTTAAAATCTCTTAGAAAGATGGAGGATGACAAAGGATGGATCAAAATCCTTCTAGATGAAGCTGAAAATGAAAGAATGCACTTAATGACATTCGTTCATATCGCGAAACCAACTTTTATTGAAAGAATTGTTATTATGATTGCTCAATTTATTTTCATAATTACTTATGCAATTATTTATTTAATTTCTCAAAGAACTGCACATAGAATTGTTGGTTATTTTGAGGAAGAAGCTGTTAGAAGTTACACAGAATACTTACATGAATTAGAAACTGGCAAAATTAAGGATCAACCTGCTCCTGAAGTTGCAATTAATTATTGGAATTTACCATTACATGCAACGCTAAAAGATGTTGTAAAAGTTATTAGAGATGATGAGGCAGGACATCGAGATGTAAATCATAGTTTTGCCGATGTAATAGACGACAGAAAAACAAAAGAAAAAGTTAATACATCTAAAAAAGAAATCACAACAAAAGAAAATTTAAAAGGAAATTATGAATAAAATTTATTTATATATATTGACTATATTTTTTATTTTTACATTAGCTTCATTTGCAGATAAAAATATGATGATAGGTTCAAAAGGAAAACTTTCTGAAGTAGATAGAACAATTAAAGTAAAGATGTATGACAATTATTATGAACCAAAGTCATTCAACATTAAAAAAGGTGAAACGATAAAGTTCGAAGTAGTTAATGCAGGTAACCTTGTTCATGAATTTAATATAGCAAATGCAATGATGCATAAAAAACATCAGCCAGAGATGGAGAGAATGGTTGAAAATGAAATTTTATTAGCAGACTCGATTGATAAAGAAAAAATGAAAAAAATGGCAAAAATGGATAAGGCAATGGGACACTCACACAGCAATAGTGTTCTTTTAGCTCCAAATGAAAAAGGTGATTTAGTTTGGAAGTTTGACAATGCAATGAATATTGAAATTGCATGTAATGTTCCTGGCCATTATCAAATTGGTATGGTAGCTAAAGTAGAGTTAGAATAACTCTATAAAAAATTTACTTAAATGAGTTCAGAGAGTTTAACCTTTAATTGGTCTTGCAAACACACATGGAAAAGAAGTGCAAAAAATACTGCATGGTGTTTGCTTGGTTGTTCTATTGGTGATTTTGGAACAATCTTATTTTTTCAATTAAGTAAAATTCCATTTCCAGTTCTTGGAATAATGACATTAGCAATAATTAATGGATTAATCACAAGTATAATTTTAGAAACAGTTATACTTATGAGACAAAATTTTGATTTTAGAAAAGCATTTAATACAGCAATTGGGATGAGTTTTATATCTATGATCAGTATGGAAGTTGCAATGAATTTAACAGATTATCTTTTAACAGGTGGAGCAATATTAACTTGGTGGGTAGTGCCGTTAATGTTAATTGTGGGTTTCGTAACACCTTGGCCTTATAATTATTGGAGATTAAAAAAATTTAATATAGCTTGCCACTAAATTTTTAAATAAAATAGGCATTATTTAAGCTTTCTCTTAAAGTTTACCTTTGCTATTAATTTCTTTTTTTTAGCAATGAATGTCTTAAAAAGAATAATTATAATTTTGTTATCTTTAGGAATTTTCAACAAATTGTTTGCTGAAGATTTTGCTCCGTCAACTCAAACAGGTCAAGTTTTGTTTACGGAAGAGTCAACACTTACAATTAATTCAGGGGTTACCCTTGGAAGTCTAACAACACAAAATAGAGCTCACATAAATACACAATCTGATAGCTCTGTGACAGTAAATTCAGGTGGAACAATTTTAAGTTTACATAATGCTGTACAAGGTGCAGATGCTACAAGACTTACAGTAACTAATTCAGGAACAATCAGGGCTGCTGGCGAAAAGGCAATTAATCTCAAAGATAATATAGGATCAACTATTACCAATAATTCAGGAGGTATAATTAGATCTGGCACAGGCGATACAATATCTGGAGAACAGGATACTGGGGACGAAACTTCGGGTAATACTATAACAAACTCTGGAACAATTTACAGTGATGACCAAAGAGCTATTAACTTTTTTTCTGATGCAACAACTACAACCGTTACTAATAACTCATCTGGTCATATTTATAATTCAAATACTAATGAAACAATTAAACTAGATACTAGTTCGACACTTACAAACAGCGGAAAGATTGAAAATAAAAATAGTGCTGACAATAATTCTGTTCTTCTAATAGGAAACAATAATACTGTTACATTAAAAGATAGAGGTTTAGTAATTGGTACAATTGGTGCAAGCTCAGGTACATCGGGAAATAAATTAAAAATTCAACACGGTATTGGACAATCTTACTACTATAAAACATCAGGTGATTTTGATTTAGAAGATTTAGATGGTAACCAAATTGTCAAAGGTTCTGCAGGATCAGTTGGACAAGGTGGCAGTGAAACGTTAGATGAGTTACTAAGTTATAAAACAATTAATTTAAGAAACTTTTTTAATTCTTACACAAACTCAAATTTTTATAATAACGAGGGAGGATGGGGTGAAGTTTACGCCTCTAATCTAAATAGAGATCAAAATGCTTCCAGTAAAGGATTAGAGTTTGAATTAATTAATATTGGTGCAAATATAATTTATCCAACTGAGAATTCAAATATTGTAATGGCATTTGAAGGCGGAATTCAAGATTTTACAAAAGATTATAAAATTAATTATCAGAGTTTACATGGCGGAATATTTTCAAAGGAAAATGAAAACTTTTTTGATTTAGAAACTTTTTTAATTACTGGAGTTACTTTAAAAGACTCTGAAAGAAAAATACTTACCAACACTACATCAAGTGGTACTTTAATTACAGACAGCAATTTTCAAACGTATGCCATACACATTGGGGCAAAAAAAAATAATCCTTATATTATTCCTAATGTAGGTTTTACTTCAAGTTTTTCTGTAACACCTTCATATGATGAGAGTAATTATTTCTCTTGGAGAAATAGAAAAGTAGGAAATATTTCTTTTTATTTAAATGATTTTTATGAAATTAAAAAAGATGAATTAAGTAAATTGTCAATCAACTGGGATTTAAATTTTAGAAATTTAATTGGTGATGAAAAACAAACTTATTCAATTAATGGTACATCAGCCACTTACGATCAAGCAAACGACTTAACCAGAGAAATATCATTGCTAGCAGGATTAGCATATGAAAAATACATTTTAGACAATGGCAAGGTTGGCTTTTCAATTAACGGCAAGACTACAAGTCAGAACACAAAAGGTTTGTCAGGTAATGTCTCTTTT
>CACIHL010000038.1 GCA_902586395.1 uncultured Pelagibacteraceae bacterium
CAGGATGACCATCACCTGTTAAATGATTTACCGACGCTTTTGAAGATATTATCGCTGTTTTCACGAAAAATAGTTATCTAGAATATTAGCATAAATCTTTGTTAATTTTTTAAGATCTTTTAATGATACTGCTTCATCAACTTTATGCATTGTCTTACCTACAAGGCCAAATTCTAAACATGGAGAAATATTTTTCAGAAATCTAGCGTCAGATGTCCCTCCCGTTGTCGAAAGTTTTGGTTTAATTTTTGTAATTTTTTTTACAACATTCTTTATCATATTTGTCGTAGCATTTTGTTTTGTTAAAAATGCTTCACCAGATACTCTGTAATCTATTTTAAATTTTGATTTATTTTTTTTACTAATTTTACTTAAAATTTTATTAATTCTTTTTTTAATAGAACCTGATGAGTGCTTGTTATTAAATCTAATATTAAAAGTTGCATTAGCAACTCTTGGGATAACATTATCAGCTTTATTATCAATATTTATTTTCGTAATCTCTAAATTTGTTGGCTGGAAGTTTTTGGTACCTTTATCAAACTTTATATTTTTTAATTCATTTAAAACTTTAACAATTATCGTTGAGGGATTATTTGCTCTATGAGGATAGGCAACATGCCCTTGCATACCAATTATTTCTATTTTTCCAGTTAAACTTCCTCTTCGACCAATTTTTATCATTTCTCCTAGTTTATTTGGATTCGTTGGTTCACCAACCAAACAAAAATTAATTTTTTCCTTTTTCTTTTTTAAATAATCTACGACTTTTTTTGTACCGTTTACCGCATCTCCTTCTTCATCACCTGTTATTAATAGACTAATTGATCCATTGAAATTTTTATTATTATTCAAAAAAATACTCACGGCTGAAACAAAAGCAGCTACTGAGCCTTTCATATCGTTCGCACCTCTACCAATTAAATGACCTTTTTTAACAGAAGGTCTAAAGGGATTAACTGTCCAGTCTTTAATATCTCCAGGGGGCACAACATCTAAGTGGCCCGCAAAACAAAAATTAGGCACTTTACTTCCTAGTCTAGCATATAAATTTTTTACCGGTTGAAAATTTTTTTCTTTGAAGTTTAAAATTTTAGTTTTGAAACCCATTTTCTTTAATTTATTTTCTAAAAATTTCATTACACCAGCGTCTCTAGGTGTTATTGATGAAAACTTCATTAGCTCTTTGGCTAATTGTAATTCATTTATTTTTTGCATAATTAGTCTCTTAAAAGATCGTTAATTGATGTCTTTGACCTTGTCTTTGCGTCTACAGTTTTTATTATATGAACAGCATAAAGATCTTTATGAGTGCCAGGTACCACGACCGAATAAGGTGGAACATGCCCTTTTGTAACCTCGCCATTTGATCTATTTACAATTTTTGTACTTTGACCAATATAACATCCCATTGAAAGAACGCTTCCTTCTTTAACTATAACACCCTCTACAACTTCTGACATTGCTCCAACGAAGACGTTATCCTCAATTATAGTTGGGAGTGCTTGAGCTGGTTCTAAGACTCCACCAATACCTGAACCAGCAGATATATGACAATTTTCTCCAATTTGACAGCAGCTACCAGCTCTACTAAAAGTATCCATCATTGTTCCAGCTCCGATGTACGCTCCTATATTTACATAACAAGGCATGAGCACGGCATTTTTTCCAATGAAAGATCCTGGTCTTACTGGACTGTTTGGTGTCATTCGAAATCCAGCAGCCTCATGTTGTTCCTTTGTCCAATTAGCTGTTTTACCTTTTAATAAGTGAGCTTTATCGTACCAGCTACTATACGGACCGCTTAAATTATCCATAGGGTAAATTCTAAAGCTAAGCATGATAGCCTTTTTAAGATATTGGTGAGTTTTCCATTCCCCATTAATTTTTTCTGCTACTCGTGACTTACCACTATCTAAATCTTTAATTACTTGGTTTATTGCATCCTTCAAAGATTGATCTGAATCTTGATTTACTTGGTCTTTTTTTTCCCAAGCGTCATTAATTATTTTTTCTAAGGACATAATTTATTTGCTTTTTAATAACCTTATTTCTTTAAGAAATAAAGATAGATTTTCAATTTTATGAGAAATATAATCTTTATCAGAGTCAATTTTTCCAAAATGTTCATCATTGATTAACCAAACAGTTGTACAGCCTTTTTCAAAGCCAGTACTTAAATTTTTAGCTATATCCTCAATATAAATTGTTTCTTTGGGTTTAATACCAAATTTTTTGACCATTAAATCAAAGGTCTGGGCCTCTGGTTTAGGAACATATCCAGCGTCTTTTATATCGAACACTTTTTCTTTTCCAAAAAGATCGTAAATACCTAATCGTGTTAAAATATTTTGAGCATGTTCAGCGCTACCATTTGTAAAAATAAATTTTTCCATATTTAAATTCTCTAGTTCACTTCTCAATATTTTGTCTTCTTTCATAAACGAAATGTCAATATCATGTACATATTTAAGAAACTCATCCCCAATAACATTATGATGTAACATTAGACCATTAAGACTAGTATTGTATTTGTAAAAATAATTAGTTTGAAGTTCTTTTGCCTTTTTTTCATCTAAACCAAGTTTTTCCTGAATAAAAAGAGTCATTCTTTTTGATACAAGACCAAAGACTTTTTCTAAAGGATAACCGTTATGAGAACCATAGCAAACCCCATCAAGATCCAAGAGAAGGTATTTCATTTCTTTCAAACTTTTCATTTTCTTATTAATGTTCCCGATCCTTTATCGGAAAATAATTCAAATAAAACTGAACGAGGTTTACGACCGTCAATTATACCAACTGCAGTTACATCGTTTTTTACAGCATCAAGACAAGTATTAATTTTTGGTATCATACCCTCAGTAATTGTTTTATCCTCTATCATTTCAATTATTTTTGAAGAATTGATTTCCGAAATAAGTTTCTTCTCTCTATTCAAAACGCCTTCAACATTTGTCATTAAAAGAAGTCTTCTTGATTTAAGAGATTTCGCAACTGCTCCAGCTGCATGATCTCCATTAATATTGTAGGACTGTTTATTTTCTCCTAGTCCTAAAGGGGAGATAATAGGTATAATATTATTTTTTAATTTTCCAAAAATAGTCTCTGTATTAATTTTATCAGGAATTCCTACAAAACCAAGTTCCTTTTGTTCAGGTATAATTTCTATAACATTATCTTTTTTTGTATGCAGTGAGGCTGCCTGAGATCCAATTTTTTTTAGAGAATTTACAATATCCTCATTAAAGTCAATAAGCACTGTCTCAACGATATTTATAATTTTTTCATCAGTAACTCTAAGACCTCTTACAAATTTTGACTCAATATTTTGTTTAGATAACTCCCTTTTTATTCTTGGCCCTCCCCCGTGCACAACAACCACTTGCAAACCAAGCTTGTTAAGTACGCTTAAATCTTTGATAAAATTCTCGAAAATTTCTCTATCAATAAATAC
>CACIHL010000039.1 GCA_902586395.1 uncultured Pelagibacteraceae bacterium
TTTAAAATAATCTGTCCTTCTTCTCCCCCTTTTAGTTGCTGAATTTCTTTATCATCTTTAATTATTGCAGTAACACTTCCTTCAGCCTGATTAGTCTCATAACCTAAAAATTCAGTTGGACCAATTTTTTCTTTAAGGTTAAACCAAATTTCACTTACTGAACTGTCACCCGAGCCTTTCCAATTCTTTTTTGCTAGTTCCCTACTTTTTTTCATCATCTCATCAAATTTTTTGTTATCTACTTGAAGAGATTTGTTCTTAAGAATATCTTCTGTTAAATCTAACGGAAATCCATAAGTATCATAAAGTTTAAAAGCAACTTCACCGGGAAGAACCTTGTCTATTTTTGAGATTTCATCATCTAAAATTTTCATACCTCTTTCTAATAAAACCAAAAATTTTTCTTCCTCCATTTTCAAAGTTTCTTTGATAAGTGACTCTGCCCTTTTTAACTCTGGATAATTTTTAGACATTTCATCTAAAAGAGTTTTAAAAATATTGTAAAAAATCGGTTCTTTAGATCCTAGTAAATGTGAGTGTCTCATTCCTCTTCTCATAATTCTTCTAAGGACATAACCTCTTCCTTCATTAGATGGCAAAACACCTTCAGCAAGTAGAAACGAACTTGCCCTTAAGTGATCAGCTATCACTCTAAAACTTGACAAATTTTTTTCGTTTGGTTTTACTTTTACAGTTTCTGAAATTGAATTTATTAATTTTAAAAAATGATCTGTTTTATAATTGTCATGTGTACCTTGAAGAAGTGCTGCCATTCTCTCAAGACCCATACCTGTATCTACCGAAGGTTTAGGTAAATCAATTCTTTTATCTTTTGAAACTTGTTCATATTGCATAAAGACTAAGTTCCATATCTCAATATATCTATCGCCATCTTGGTCTTTACTTCCAGGTAGCCCACCTTTTAAATGATCTCCATGATCATAAAAAATTTCAGAACAAGGTCCGCATGGACCTGTTTCACCCATTGACCAAAAATTATCTGAGGTAGAAATTTTGATTATTCTATTTTCATTTAAGCCCGAAATTTTTTTCCAAAGTTTAAATGCTTCTTCATCTTCATTATAAACAGTAAAATAAAGTCTATTTTTATCTAATCCAAAATCTTTAGTTATTAAATTCCATGCAAGTTCTATTGCTCTTTCTTTAAAATAATCTCCAAAAGAAAAGTTTCCAAGCATTTCAAAAAATGTGTGATGTCTTGGAGTATATCCAACATTTTCTAAATCATTATGTTTTCCACCTGCTCTAACACATTTTTGTGAAGTGGTAGCTCTTTTGTAATCTCTTTTCTCTAATCCAGTAAAAACATTTTTGAATTGGACCATTCCAGAATTTGCAAACATTAATGTCGGGTCGTTATTAGGAACTAAGTTGCTAGACTCAACTATTTTATGATCATTTTTCTCAAAATATTTAAGAAAAGTATTTCTTATTTCATTTAAGGTTTTTTGAGCCATATTTTTAAAATACAGCTTTTTTAAATGATGTCTATAATCTTAAGGGGAAAAAGGCGCCTGTTACAGCGCCTTTTCTTAACTAATAATGACTATTTAGCTAATTCTTTTTTGCAGGAGGAGTTTCTTCTTTTTGGCTCGCTTCTATTTTCTCCTGATCAAGTGGGTTACCTTCAATTTTTTTAGTAATCACACCTGCTTTTTCTCTAATTGCCATCTCTATTTCAGCGGCAACTTTTGGATTTTGTTCTAAGTAGATTTTGGCATTTTCTCTTCCTTGGCCAATTTTCTCACCTTTGTATGCATACCAAGCACCAGATTTTTCAACAATCTCTGCTTTTGCACCTAGATCAATTAACTCACCTACTTTACTAATTCCTTTTCCATACATTAGATCAAACTCAACTACTTTAAATGGTGGAGATACTTTGTTTTTAACAACCTTAACTCTTGTAGAGTTACCAATGATTGCTTCTTTGTCTTTGATCGCACCAATTCTTCTAATATCCATTCTTACAGATGAGTAGAATTTTAACGCATTTCCGCCTGATGTAGTTTCAGGACTTCCAAACATAACACCTATTTTCATTCTAATTTGGTTAATGAAAATCATCATTGTATTTGTGTTTGATATTGAGCTAGTTAATTTTCTCAAAGCCTGACTCATTAATCTTGATTGAAGACCTACGTGATGATCACCCATGTCCCCTTCAATTTCAGCTCTTGGTGTTAATGCTGCAACTGAGTCAATAACTATTACAGAAATAGAACCTGACTTAACAAGTGTGTCTGCTATCTCTAGTGCTTGCTCACCAGCGTCAGGTTGAGAAATTAATAATTCCTCTGTATTTACACCTAATTTTTTTGCATACACTGGATCTAAAGCATGCTCTGCATCAACGAATGCACATATTCCGCCAGCTTTTTGAGCCTCAGCGACTACTTGAAGTGCAAGTGTTGTTTTTCCAGAAGACTCTGGACCATAAATTTCGACAATTCTTCCTTTTGGTAATCCACCAATACCTAGCGCTAAATCTAAGCTTAGAGAGCCTGTAGAAATAGACTCTATATCCATAGCTTTTTTCTGGCCAAGCTTCATTACAGAACCTTTTCCAAAATTATCAGTAATTTGACTGATAGCTGCGTCTAAAGCTTTATTTTTTTCCTTATTTTCCAAGTCTTTATCTTTCGCGGTTTTAACCACTTTTAAGTTATTTTTTGTCATTTGATGCCTCTTTTTTATTTATTGTTAACATACGAATCATAGATATAAATGTACACATTTTGTTCTCATTAGCAAGGATTAAAAAAAAGCCCTAAATTAATTAATAATCTTAAGGTATTTGGCGTTCAAAAGGCCTACCGATTTTAACAGCTCTAACTGTGACAATAGGAGGTTTCTTTCTGAATTAGCTAAATTGATTCTTGAAGTTAAAAGAATTGTATTTGATTGAATAACATCAAGAGTAGTTCTTCCAAGTCCAGTTTCATATTCAACTGTGATCCCTTCGTGAGCAATTTCTGCCGCTTTCACCTGCGCACGAACAGATGATAACAAACTATCTGAAGATTGAAACTTAGACCAGGCACTGGCAACGTT
>CACIHL010000040.1 GCA_902586395.1 uncultured Pelagibacteraceae bacterium
TTCCTTTTGACATCTTTTTCATCATGTCAGACATCATTTTAAATTGTTTTAACAATTTATTGATAGTGGCAATATCTGTTCCAGAGCCATTAGCAATTCTTTTTTTTCTTGAACCATCGATAATTTTTGGATTTTCTCTTTCTTTTTTAGTCATTGAAAGTATTACCGCTTCATTTTGTGTAATTATTTTTTCGTCAACACCAGCTTGGTCCATTTGCGATTTTATTTTTGAAACTCCAGGTAAAAAAGACATCACGCCCTCTAGTCCTCCCATTTTTTTCATTTGTCTTAATTGAGAAAGATAATCTTCTAAAGAAAACTGACCTTTCCTTAAACTCTCTTCAGTTTCTTTAAGCTTTTCTTCATCAATTTCGTCAGCTGCTTTTTCAACAAGAGATACAATATCTCCCATTCCTAAAATTCTGTTAGCAATTCTATCAGGATGAAAACTTTCAAAATTTTCTATTTTTTCTCCAATACCTAAAAATTTAATTGGAACATTGGCAATATGTTTCATGCTCAATGCAGCTCCACCTCTACCATCACCGTCAGCTCGAGTTAATATTATTCCAGTAACTTTTACTGTATTGGAGAATTCTTTTGCAACACTCGCTGCTATTTGTCCAGTTAATGAGTCCGCAACAAGTATAGTCTCTGTTGGTTTTATTACTTCTTCGATTTGTTTTATCTCAGACATCATCTGTAGATCTATTTGGGTTCTTCCAGCAGTATCAAAAATAATTACATCAGAACCATTTAAATTAGCTGCAGATAGGGCTCTTCTGCAAATATCAGCTGGAATTTGATCTTTTATCACTGGCAAGGTTTGGATATTATTTTGATCACCCAAAATTTTTAGTTGTTCCTGAGCAGCTGGTCTATAAATATCTAAACTTACCATCATAATTTTTTTCTTATTATTTTTTTCTAAAAATTTTGAGAGTTTTGCAGTTGTAGTTGTTTTTCCTGAACCTTGTAAACCAACCATCATTATTGTTACCGGTGGATTGGACTTTAAATTAATTTCTTGATTGCTATCACCTAAAAATGAAACAAGCTCATCGTGAACAATTTTAACAACCATTTGTCCTGGAGCTGTGGATCTTATTATTTCTTTTCCTAATAATTTTGGTTTAACTTTTGTTACAAAGTCTTTTACTACCTCTAGCGATACATCTGCTTCTAGTAAAGCTTGCCTAATAAGCTTAAGACCCTCATCAACCTGTTTTTCATTTAGGGATGGCGCCTTTTTAAATGTATCGAGTATTCCCTCGAATTTATTTGTCAAGTTTTCAAACATAATTTCTTCCAGCAGCAATCGCACCAGTGGGCGAACCCTCGCTGACTGGTGTCGATCTCTTTGTTTCCAAAGACACCGCAAAATGCTGTTTTTGCGGAAGTTGTGAGAAACTATAATAGAGGTTCAAAAAGTCAATAAATAAGTTAAGTATTATTATATGGATTTTAAAGCTTATAAAATGGATGGACTTGGAAATGACTTCGTCATAATTGATCAACGTGAAAAAAAATATGATCTAAACAATTTTCAAATAAAAAAAATTTGTGACAGAGGCAATATTGGTTGTGATCAACTAATTCTTATAAATAAAAGTGATAAATTTGATGCATTTCTCACTTTTAAAAATTCTGATGGCTCGGAC
The DNA here is from genome assembly GCA_902586395.1 of uncultured Pelagibacteraceae bacterium. Classification (GTDB taxonomy): domain Bacteria; phylum Pseudomonadota; class Alphaproteobacteria; order Pelagibacterales; family Pelagibacteraceae; genus Pelagibacter. The sequence goes on from CACIHL010000040.1 coordinate 1,662, forward strand.
TCCGCAGCATGTGGAAATGGAACTAGATGTGTAGCTAGCCTGTTATCAAAAGAAAGTTCAAAAAACTTTATTACTGTTGAAACTTCTTCAGGAAAATTAGAGTCGAAAATATTAAAAAATAATTTGATTCAAACAAATATTGGAAAACCAAAAACTAATTGGGATCAAATACCTCTAAGCGAGAAAATTGATACAAAAAAAATAAAAGTTATGGTTGGTGATATTGAGTTTTTAGGAACAGCAATTAATGTTGGAAATCCTCACATTATTTTTTTTATAAACGAATTAGAAAAGATCGAAATTAAAAAAGTTGGACCGATCTTAGAAAATCATGAATTATTTCCTGAAAAAGTTAATGTTACTTTTGCAAAAGAGCAAAGTAAAAATCATTTTAAAGTATTGCACTGGGAAAGAGGAGCTGGTCTTACAAAAGCATGTGGAACTGCAGCATGTGCAACTGCTGTAGCTGGTGAAATTAATGGTATTTCAAAATTTCCAACTGAAATAGAATTTAAATTAGGAAAAATTAAAATCAATAAAGATGAACAAGGAAACGTTATTATGGAAGGTTCAGTCTCAGAAATTGAACATATTAATATAAATATATGATTAATATTTTTCAAAAATTTAAGGATGGATTAAAAAAAACTACATCAAATTTTTCAAAAGGTATAAAAGATATTGTTGTTAACAAAGAAATTGACGATAAAACTTTAGAGGAAATTGAGGAATTTTTAATTCAATCAGACGTTGGGGTTGAAGCTTCATCGGAGATTAGACAGCAAATAGCTAATAGCAGAATTGATCCAAGTAAAAATAAACTGGATGAGATTAACAAAATTCTTAAAGAATATATTCTCTCATTAATGAAACCTTTAGAGAATAAAAATTTTTTTCATCAATCCAAGGAGAATAGAACAATTTTAGTTTCAGGTGTTAATGGAGTAGGAAAAACAACCACAATTGGGAAAATGTCTAAAATATTTCAAAATAATAATAATAAAACAGTACTAGCTGCTTGTGACACATTTAGAGCTGCAGCAATA
>CACIHL010000041.1 GCA_902586395.1 uncultured Pelagibacteraceae bacterium
CCATGAAAATTCCAACACAATCCCAAGCTTTTTCCTTATCTTTTTTGTTTAGATCAGCTAATGCTAAGGAAAAAATAAACAAACTAAACAGCACAATTAACAAAAGCGAGAAGAAATTTTTTTTAAATAGCTCGTTCATAGTATAAATAAGAAAATTATTTAACTACAATATCTTTATTATGTAAAAGATTTATTAAAGTGTGCGCTAAAAAAAATTAAATCCAAGCGGGAATCGGTAGTCCTTTTTCCTCTAAAAATTTTCTATTAAACAGCTTGGAGTTGTATTTATCTGATCTGTCACAAAGAATGGTAACAATTGTTTTACCTGGTCCTAATTTTTTGCCAAGTCTTATAGCACCAGCAATATTTACCCCACAACTTGTACCTAAACTTAGTCCTTCATTTTGAATAAGGTCATAAATGACAGGTAAAGACTCTTTATCTTCAATAGAGAAAGCACCATCAATTTTTGCTTCAGCAAAATTGGCTGTAACTCTACTTGATCCTATCCCTTCAGTAATTGAATTGCCTTCACCCTTTAATTCTCCATTTTCAATATAGTTGTAAAGGGATGATCCAGCTGGATCTGATAAATAAATTTTAATATTTTTGTTTTTTTTTTTTAAAAAACTACTTACACCAGCAATTGTTCCTCCCGTACCAGACGAGCAGACAAAACCATCAACTTTTCCGTCTGTTTGCATCCATATTTCAGGTCCAGTGGTCTCGTAATGTCCTTTAGAATTGGCGGTGTTATCAAATTGATTAGCCCAAACCACTCCATGATTGTTGCTACTCTTTAATTCATCAGCAAGTCTACCTGCTACTTTTACGTAGTTACCATCATCTTTAAAAGGTTTTGGTTCAACAAGTCTTAAATCTGCGCCCATATTTTTCAACATATCTTTTTTTTCTTGAGTTTGATTATCATTCATCACAATGATTGTTTTATACCCAATTGAATTACCAATAAGACAAAGACCAATACCAGTATTACCTGCAGTACCTTCAACAATCGTCCCGCCTTTTGAAATTAATTTTTTTTCTTGAGCATCTTTAATTAATGCTAAAGCGGCTCTATCTTTTACAGATCCACCTGGATTTAAGTATTCTGCTTTACCATAAATATTGCATCCAGTAATTTCGGATGCAGCTCTTAATTTTACTAATGGTGTATTACCGATACCTTCAATAAAATTATTTTGAGCATTTTTCATATTAATTTTTATCACTTTCAGGTGTTATACCATAGGGTTTAAAATTCTCATCTGAGCTTGAAGTTTCTCCAACATTTTTTGCTGGTATTCCAACCATCACTGCATTTTCTGGAACATCTTTCGTGACAACTGCGTTTGCACCAATCTTTGCATTTTTGCCTACAGTCACGGGTCCAAGTATTTGTGCACCAGACCCAACTACCACATTATCTTTAAGTGTAGGATGTCTTTTTATATTTCTTTGTTCATTAGAATTTACGCTTGGTGAGATACCACCAAGTGTTACCATGTGATAGATCGTTACATTATCTCCAATTTCTGAAGTTTCACCAATCACAACTCCCATTCCGTGATCTATAAATAAATTTTTACCAATGTTTGCTTTTGGATGAATTTCTATTCCAGTTAAAAATCTTGAAAACTGAGAGATTATTCTTGCAACTAAATGAAATTTTGCGATTGCAAAAAAATTTGCAATTTTGTGGAAAAAAACAGCCTTAGCACCAGGATAAGTTAAGACGATACTTAACTTTGATTTGGCAGCCGGATCCCTCTTAATTATAGACTCTAAAAATTCGTTCATAATTTTGTGAAATTAAATTAGCTTACTAATTGTAACAACAACAAACACTTTCAGGTTTGCAATTACATTGCATATCCCCATCGCAAGCACATGTTTCGTTAGTGCAGTTTGTACAAATACATTTTGAATTGTCGCAAGCCATAATTGATATATAGAGCTAATAACCTAATAATCAACCCAAATTTTGTCGCTTTAAATTTGATTTAAAGTAAGGCCTTTTACGTTTGCAGGCACAGCCACATCCATCATTTTTGGATTAGCTAATTTTAAATTATTCATGATCTCTACATATTGATCTATTGAATTGACTTGTAATCTTGGATTGTTCTTTATTTCACTGCCAATCGTAGAATTCTTTTTACCATTATAATCATGCGCTGGAAAAACTATTGTGCTTTCTGGAAGTTTGAGCAATTTATTAAATAGAGAATCGTATTGTTGTTTAGCATTTCCATTTTGAAAATCAGTTCTTCCAGTCCCATTAATTAACAAAGTGTCTCCAGTGAAAACTCTATCTTTCATTAAAAAACTATATGAACAATCTGTGTGTCCAGGTGTGTATAAAACTTTTAGTTCAATACCATCTAATTTTATTTTTTCATTTTCTTTTACTCTTAAATCAACAAC
>CACIHL010000042.1 GCA_902586395.1 uncultured Pelagibacteraceae bacterium
TGTAATCAAAATTTCTCTTTTCATCAAATTTTTTAGCTTTTTTAATAGCATTTTCAAAATCGGTAGTGATGTAAGTATTTAAATCTTTCGATTTTTCAGCTCTTTCAATATATGCTTTTGTGATTTCTTGTGAAGACAGTTCTTTTTTTTTAATTTTATTGATTAAAGCTGATAAAGTAAGATTTATTATATCACTCATTCTACAACCTTTGGTACGACAAAAAAATCTTTATTTTCATCTGGTGAATTTTTTAGGATTTGTTCTCTAATGTTTTTTGTTTTGACTTCATCACCTCTTAATTTTAAGGATGTTTCTGCAATTGAAGTCAGTGGGTCAACTTTTTTAGTATCGACTTTATTTAGCGCTTCAATAAATTGAAAAATAGAATTTAGATCTTTTTCTAGTTCTTTAGCTTTTTTATCATCTATGGAAATTCTTGATAATTTTGCTATATGTTTAATTGTTTTAAGATCTATGCTCATATGATAATAAAATTTAAAGGAAAAATATCATTATATAAGAAAAAAACAATATGGTCACTTTAAAGGAACTCAAGTCTAAAATTGATAAAAACGCAAGATTAATTGGTTTAGATCTTGGAAAAAAGAGAATTGGTGTTTCAATATGTGACCATAAACGTATTATAGCGACTCCTTTTAAAACTATAGAATATGTTGATCATGAAAATTTTATTGCTGAACTATTAGAAATAATTGATCAAGAAAATATAAAAGCTATTGTTGTAGGAAATCCATTGAATATGGATGGAAGCAAAGGCCCCTCTTCTCAATCAGCATTAGACAAAGCTAAGATGATTGAGAATAAAACAAATACACCTGTGGCTTTATGGGATGAGAGATTGTCAACTAAAGGTGCCTTTAATATATCAAGTCAATTAGACATTAATGTATCTAAAAGAGTTCAAAAAATAGATGAAAACGCAGCAACCTTCATATTGCAGGGAGCGATTGAATTCTTAAATAATTAAGCTTGCAATATCAATGCTTTAAAGCTATAGAGTTGGTTTTAATGGCTATAAACAATAACGCTATTAAAATTTCTCAAAAACACCTGCTAGGTATCCAAGACCTTTCTATTTCAGATGTAAAACTTATCTTAGATGAAGCGAAAAAATTTATTTCACTTAATAAAAGTAAAAACAAAAAGTTAGACATTCTAAGAGGTAAAACTCAAATAAATCTTTTTTTTGAACCTTCAACAAGAACACAAAGCTCTTTTGAATTAGCTGGAAAAAGACTTGGTGCAGATGTGATGTCAATGAATATAACTAATTCTGCTATAAAAAAAGGTGAAACATTAATCGACACTGCAATGACGCTAAATGCAATGCACCCAGATATAATTGTAGTAAGACATCAAGATAGTGGTGCATCAAACCTTCTTTCACAGAAAGTAAATTGTTCAGTTTTAAATGCTGGTGATGGTAGACGTGAGCATCCAACGCAAGCTTTGCTAGATGCGCTTACAATAATTGAAAAAAAGAAAAAAATTGAGGGTTTGCGAATTGCTATTTGTGGGGACATTTTACACTCGAGAGTAGCTAGATCAAATATTTTTTTGTTAAACATGCTAGGCGCTGAGGTCAATATAGTTGCCCCAACAAATCTCATGCCAAAGGATATTGAAAAATTTGGAGTAAAAACATTTTCAAATATGAAAGAAGGTGTGAAAGATTGTGATATAGTTATGATGTTAAGGTTACAAAATGAGAGGATGAGTAGTTCATTTTTGTCATCAAACAGAGAGTATTATGAGTATTATGGCTTAACTCCTGACAAACTAGAAAAAGCAAAGAAAGATGCAATAATTATGCATCCTGGACCGATGAATAGAGGTATTGAAATTGATACCAAACTTGCTGACGATATAAATAAAAGCGTAATCAAAGAACAGGTTGAATTGGGTGTCGCGGTAAGAATGGCCTGTTTAAAAATTTTTTGTGAAAAATGAAAAAACAATATTTTTTAAATGCCAACATAGTTGATCCAGCTAATTCTATAGAGGAATTGGGTGGTTTAATTATTAATGAGAATGGAAAAATTGAGGCGATAGGAAAAAAGGTAAGTAAAAATAATATTCCCTCACGTGAAAAATTCATAGATCTCAAAGAAAAATATATATTTCCTGGTTTAATCGATATGAGGGTTTTTGTTGGAGAGCCAGGCTTTGAGTATAAAGAGAATTTTAAAACTTTAAGTAATGCTGCTTTAGCAGGTGGGGTTACATCTGTTGTCACAATGCCAAATACTTCACCTGTTATTGATAACGTTTCCATGGTTGATTTTTTAAAAAGGAGAGGACGAGATAAGTCAAAAATAAATATATTTCCAACGGCTACATTAACTA
>CACIHL010000043.1 GCA_902586395.1 uncultured Pelagibacteraceae bacterium
AAATATTATGCAGATATTATTAGCAAAATTATCAAACAAACTAAATCAAAGTCTTTCCTAGAAGTTGGAGCGGGAGAGTTGACGCAATTTAACATAATATGTGATTATTTAAAAAAGATAAATTTTAAAGTGAATGAAACGGGAGCTTTAGATATTTCCTTCAAAAGATTATTAGCAGGTAAAAACTATTTAAAAAAAAAAAATAATAAAATTAATTATATAATTCAAGGTAATGCAGCAGAACTACCTTTTGCAAAAAATTCGTTCGATTTGATATATACTTGTCATTGTTTAGAGCAGGTACCTCATTTATTTAAGCAAAGTGTGAACGAAATGCTTAGGGTTGCAAGAAATTATGTTATTTTAATAGAGCCGTCTTATGAACTGAGTAATAAAATTACTAATAACTATATCTATTACAAAGAATATATTCAAATTAATGAAAAATTGCTTAGTAGAATTAAATATAAGTATTTAAAAAGAATAAAACTTCCCTTTAGACAATATTTAAATGGTGCAGAATTAATTATTTATAAAAAGAGAAAAATGAAAAAAAAAACAAAAGTTGAGTTTATTTGTCCAAGAACCAAAAAAATAATCTATAGAAAAAAAAATACTTTACGGAATAAAAACATAGAATATGAAATTCAAGATCAAATATATAAACTAATTGGTAGAAAAATTGATTAAATTTAATAAAAAAAGTTTTTTTTCATTTTAATTATTCATATATAATGTAAAAATATCTAATGACTTATAGCTCTAAATTGTTTGATTTGAAAAATAAAACAATTATTTTAACAGGATGCTTTGGTCTCTTGGGTACCCAATTTACTCACTATCTATTAAAAAATGGTGCTTTAGTTATTGGCATTGATTTGAAACCAAAAAAAAAATTTAAAAAACATAAAAAATTTGTTTTTTTTGAGACAGACTTAGCAAATCCGATTTCTATTCGAAAAACATGTGACAATATAAATAAAAAATATAAAAAAATTAATTGTTTAATTAATAACGCAGCTATTAACGAAACAATTGATGAAATTTACAACAAAAATTTTCTGAACTCAGATATTTCAAAGTTCGATAAGTTTTCAGACGTAAATATAAAATCTCTATTATACCTTTGTAAATATTTTCACAAAAGTTTAAAAAGTAAAAATGGAGGTTCAATTATAAATATTGGATCTATATATGGTTTAGTTTCACCTGATCAAAAGATATATAATAAAAATCATAAAATAGAAAATCAAAAAGAAATTTCATATACAATTACAAAATCATCTTTGTTGGGTTTGACAAAACATCTTGCGGTAGTATTTGCAAAAGATAAAATAAGAGTAAATTCCACTAGCTTTGGTGGTGTTAAAAATAGACAAAATAAAAATTTTTTAGGTAAATATTCTCAAAAAACTCCAATGAATAGATTAGCCAAAAAAGACGAGTTTAATGGAATTATAAATTTTTTAATTTCTGATGCCTCTTCATATGTCACCGGATCTAACATTGTTGCTGATGGTGGATTTACAATTATTTAAGACTAATGAAATTAGGTATTATAGTGCAAGCCAGAATGGGGTCTAAAAGACTTCCGGGAAAAGTTTTAAAGAATTATAAAAATATTTCACCCCTTGGACTTTTATTAGATAAGATTGCATATGTTGGTCTAAGAAAGTCTACAATAATAGCAACTACAAAACAAAAAAAAGACCTTAAAATCACAAATTTTTGTAAACAAAAAAAGTTTAATTTTTTCAAGGGATCTGAAAAAGATGTTTTAAAAAGATATTATGAATGTTCAAAAAAGTTCAGAATTAAAATAATAGTTCGATTAACAGCGGATTGTCCATTCCTTGACTTATTTCTTTTAAAAAAAATGATTAAAACTTTTAAAAAAAACAATTATGACTATTTATCAAATACATATCCGCAACCATGTAAATTTCCAGATGGGTCGGATATAGAAATATTTACTTTCAAAGCTTTAAAGGAAGCTTGCCTTTATGCTAGGCTCCCGTCTGAGAGAGAGCATGTTACTAATTATATTTATAAAACCAAAAATAACAGAATAAAACGGATCGATATAAGAA
>CACIHL010000044.1 GCA_902586395.1 uncultured Pelagibacteraceae bacterium
TGCTAGTGAAAATAAAGATACAGCAAAATTAATACAGAAAATCATAACAACTGAATATTATTCGACGGAGACATCAGAAGATGTAAAAGGAGTAGAATTTTGTGGTGCAATTAAAAATATCTATTCTATGTTAATTGGAGCTTCAGAGGGTTTAAGCAACCCAAGCGCACCTGAAAGTATAAAATCAAAATACTTTTTGAATACCTCAGCATCTTTAATTCATCGCTCAATTTCTGAGATGGTAAAATTTATCAAATACTTTGGTGGTAATGAAACAACAGTTTATGGACTTGCAGGTTTGGGAGATTTATATGTAAGTGCAATAGGTGGGAGAAATAGTCAAATGGGGAAATATTTAGGACAAGGAACTTTATATAAAGATGCTAAAGAAAAGTTTATGAAAGATATTACTGTTGAAGGTGCACAATTAGCACTTGAAATTGGTCCAATTCTTTTAAAGGAACTTAAAAAAAATGAATTTCCTTTAATGTTCAACATACTTGAGACTATCTGCAATAATAAGAAATTAAGTATTAATTGGTAAACTAAAAAAGTCCCTCAACTTCACCTTTTTTATTTAGCTTAATATTATCAGCCGCAGGAACTTTGGGTAGACCAGGCATTGTCATAATAGATCCACAAACAACTACAATAAACTCAGCTCCAGATGATAATCTCACTTCTCTTATTGGAATTTCATGATTTGATGGAGCTCCTTTTAACTTAGGATCTGTTGAAAAACTATATTGGGTTTTAGCTATACAAACAGGCAAACTCTTGTAGCCGTTATTCTCAAAAACTTTTAGCTGTTCTTTTACATCTTCGTTCGCTGTAATTCCATGGCCTCTGTAAATTTCTTTAACGATTTTTTCAATTTTATCCCAAAGATTTAAATCATCTTTATATAAAAGTTTGAAACTACTTTTTTTTGAATCTTTACATGCTTTGACTACTTTTTTAGCCAGATCAGTTGTGCCTTTCCCTCCCATTGCCCAGTGTTTACATTCACTAACCTGAACACTAATATCTTTACAAAAATTTAGAACAACATCTATCTCTTTTTTGGTATCTAGAGCAAAATGATTAATTGCTACAATTGGTTCTAATCCAAATTTTTTAATATTTAAAATATGCCTTTCTAAATTAACTAAACCTTTTTTTAAAGAGTCTGTGTCTTCTTTTTTAAGATTTTCTTTTTCTACACCTCCATGCATCTTTAATGCTCTTATAGTTGCAACAATCACAACACAGCTGGGTTTTAATCCAGACTTTCTACATTTAATATCTAAAAATTTTTCAGCACCAAGGTCTGCACCGAACCCTGCTTCAGTAACAACATAGTCAGATAGCTTGAGAGCTGCTGTTGTAGCAATTACAGAATTACAGCCATGGGCAATATTAGCAAATGGACCTCCATGAATAATAGCTGGGTTATGTTCTAAACTTTGAGTAATATTGGGTCTTATTGCTTCTTTTAAAAGAACGGTCATTGGCCCATGGGCATTTAAATCTTTTGCAAAAATTGCCTGTCCTTCTTTATTGTAAGCAATAGTTATATTTCCAACTTTTTTTTCTAAATCGTTTAAGTCTTTTGCCAAACAAAAAATAGCCATGACTTCTGAGGCAACAGTTATATCAAAACCATCCACTCTTTTAAAATCCTTTGCAACACCACTAGTGTTTATATCAATAAATCTCAAAGCACGGTCGTTCATATCCATTACTCTCTTCCAAACTATTCTTTTTTCATCGATATTAAGTTTGTTTCCCCAGTAGATATGATTATCAATCATTGCGGATAGCAAATTGTGTGCTGATGTGATTGCATGAAAGTCTCCAGTGAAATGAAGATTTATTTGTTCCATAGGTACAACTTGAGCATACCCACCGCCAGCTGCTCCTCCCTTCATACCAAAAGAAGGGCCAAGACTAGGTTCTCTGAGACAAACAATTGATTTCTTTCCAATTTTATTTAAACCGTCATTTAAACCAACAGAGGTAGTAGTTTTACCTTCGCCAGCTGGGGTTGGAGTAATAGCTGTAACAAGAATAAGATGACCATCTTTTTTCTTTTTAAGTT